>NZ_FOXB01000007.1 GCF_900115615.1 Hydrogenimonas thermophila
AACCATTGACAATCAAGAGACTACAACACACTACTATATATCAAATGAGTATAATGATGCAAAAACTTTTTTAACAAAAATTCTTTATGAATGGAGTGTTGAAACAATGCACTTTTACAAAGATACTGCATTAAATGAAGATAAATGCAAAGTCAATAAAGGTGCTTTTGCATTATCTATTCTTAGAAGCTTCGTTATCAATATTTTACATTTGAATAAAGTTGAAAATATTGGTAGAAAAATTGTTGAAACAACATATGATCTTACAGAAGCTTTAACACTTATTTGTATGACAAGAATCAAGTATGGACTTATTAAATGAATATTAGGGTTGGAATGGGCTACTTATTGGTACTAATAATTTTTTCTTTATTGCTTCAACTAATGTTAAAGATACTTCATATTTTCCAAAAATATCTGCAAGACTCTTTTCATCAAGTCTTTTATCAGTAGCAGTTAATCCCAAAAGAGTATTTGGATTAAAGTGTTGAATTACTTTTTGTAAAGTTGGTGCAACAGCATGATGAGCCTCATCAATAGCAATATAGTCAAAATCTGAGCTATTGAATCTTTGATAATATCTACTCATCCAAGAATATGTTTGAATTAAAATTTGTGAATCTGGTTCTTCACCAATTGTTGGAATATCTATAATATCTATATTGTATCTATCTTTAAACCTTATATTAAATTTCTTAATAGTATCTATCTTTAACTGCTTTGTTGGAACAAGTAATAAAACTTTTAAATCCCTATTTTTTTCATACTGGTCTAAAATATCAGCAATTAAGATTTCTGTCTTTCCTGTACCTGTTGGAAGTACAACTAAAAAATTTTTTTCTCCTTTTGCTCTCTTTGCATTTATAGCTTTTAATGAATCTTCTTGATGTTTTAAAAGAGTTATTTCTCTTGAAATAGATAGTTTTTGTAGGTCTAAGAGATCTTCTTTTTTCCCTATGTATTTTTTAATTTCACTATAAAAATTTTCAGTTGATTTCATACCTTCTAATGACCATCTGAAAACTTTATATCCATAAGCTATAAGAGAGTTCTGTTTTTTTAGTTGAGATTTATATTTTTGTTTTCCAACAATTATAGGATGATGATAACTTTCACCATTTTTTTCAATAGCAATATTGTAATCTTTATGTTTTACAACATAATCAATCCATCTTGTTTGACCATCAAAATCAATAATAGGAAATTCTCTTCTAATTTTTGAAAGAGATTCTCTTCCATAACATTCTATAAAAGCTTGCTCAAAATATGCTTCTGGTACACTAGGATCAATCTCCTTTAACTCTCTATTTACTCCACTTTGTTTAATATCATCTTCATTAAAATCATTTTTTAAAATATGGGAGAAAATGGCTACAAACTCACTAAAGTCATTTTCATCATCAATCATAAATCTAAAAAGCTTCTTATATTTATGCATAAGAAAGTTTTGCTCTTTTGTATACTCATTGTATTCAAAGTATTTTGATTTATTACAAATATCATTATCAATGATAATTGCTGTATTGTCTATAGTATTAACAATCAAATATCCTCTTAATAAATCTTGTTTATAAACATAGAATTTACCTAAAAAATCTAAAACTTGATCTTTAAAATTTGAATAAGTCATTACTGTTCTACTTACTCATTACTAAAGTTAACCACTCTATACCACTTCTATTTAGACCATCATTGTTTGTTTGTATATTTTCTATTTTAAATCCTGCTTCTTCACAAAGTTCAATCCACTTATTTTGTGGTAAAACTAAAAAAAATCTTCCTTTATCATCAAAGCCGTTTTTATCAATATCATCTCTAAAAAGAGAAACAGATATTAAAAACTTTCCATCAATGTTAAGTAAGTTAAAAATTTTTAAAAGAGTTAGTTTTAAATCTTCAAAAGATAGATGCATTAATGTAGCTATCGAATAAATACCATCAAATTTTGTTTTAAATTCTAACTCATGAGGTAAAACTTTAGTATATAGAAAGTTACTAATCTCTGGATGTGTTTTTTTTGCTTCTGTTATCATATTTTCAGAACCATCAATTGCAATAACATCAAATCCATTTTTAAACATAAAAGAAGCATCTCTACCAGATCCACAACCTATTTCTAACAATTTATTCTTTTCCCTAAAAGTCTGCAAAAGTAAGCTTTGAACACTTGATACATTTGCTGACTCATATCTATTTACTAATATTTTTGAATTATTTTTATAGTAGTTTAATGTGGTATTCATACTTTAACTGCTTTAAAAAAGTTATGTAGTAAATTATAACATATGATTTTTTACATAAGCTGTATCAATTTGTTAAATAGGATGTTACAAATATCTGAAAATTGTCATCTATTAAATCTACTGTTTAATTACATTACACTTTTATTTACGTCTAACTTATAATTTTGTTTACTAAAAAGTAATGTCTCTATTTTTATCATTACTTTTAGCATTAAAAATAGAGACATTAAACTTTAAATCTTTTGTAGTAACTATCAAACTAAAATTACTTACTGCTTGCCCTTAAGCTTCTTAAGAGCCCCAGAAATGTCATCTTGGCGCATAAAGTGTTCGCCTACCAAAAATGCATCTGCACCTACTTCGTGTAAATGTTTAACCTGTTCGTGATCGTAAATACCGCTTTCTGCAACAATTATCTTACTGTTTGGAATAAGCGGTATCAACTTTTCGCTTAAGTTCATATCCATTTCAAATGTTTCAAGGTTTCGGTGGTTGATGCCTATGATGTTTGCACCTGCAAATATGGCTTTAATAAGATCTTTTTTATCATGAATCTCAACAAGTGCTTCCATTCCCAAGTGCCATGTATATTCTAGTAGTTCTTTGAGCTGTTTGCGAGTTAGTGCTTTGGCAATGAGCAATACAAAGTCAGCGCCATAAACAAGAGCTTCAACAAGCTGGTACTTATCTATAATGAAATCTTTACGAAGTAGCGGCATTGGTACATAGCGTCTTATTTGTGTCAAATACTCAATATCACCTTTAAAATAGTGAGGCTCAGTTAAAATAGAAAGTGCATCTGCTCCACCCTCTTCATACTCTTTTGCAATCATAAGAGGGTCAAAATCTTCACGAATAACACCTTTTGAAGGGCTTGCTTTTTTAACCTCTGCAATGATTCTGTAAGGGTTCTCTTCTGTTGACTTTAAAACTTTATGAACATCTCTTGGCGGGAAAGGGTTGTATGCCAAAGAGCGTCCAAGCCACTCTAACGGATACTCTTTTTTCTTTCGCTCAAGATCAATCTTTGTACGGGCAATTATCTCATCTAAAATCACTTCTTTTTACTCCTACACTCTTGAATTTTTTTCATATGGTTTTTAATCTCTTCATCTTCCATTCCAAGCTTTTCTACAACTTTTTTCATTAGCTTGTAAGCTTCATCACATTGATCAAGTTTATAATAACCCCAAGCTAATGAGTCAATATAAAAGGCTGAGTCAGGTTCAGCTTTCAAGGCTTTTTTAACCAGTTTTATGCCGCGATTTATGTCAATATCATTGTCAATCAACAAATAACCTAGATAATTATAATAGAGTGGATCATCTAATCCTTGTTCAATAGCGCGATTTAATTTATCTACTACACTATTTAAAAGTTTTTTATCATTTTTCTTTTCAGCTGCCTCGAAAAGCAAAATTCCATATTCAGCAAGCCATATAGGATCTAAACTATTATCATAAATCTGTTTTGCTAATTTAGCTGCTTTTTTAAATTGACGTATCTGTTTTAAAATAGCTAAAAGAAGACGATTATCCGTTTTAGAAGATTCAAGCAATTCTATAGCTTGATCATACTTTTTCTCATATGCGTAAATTTCTGCAGCTTTTTGTGCGTACTCACTCTTTTTAGTAGTTTTATAAAGATTGGCATATATTTTTGCCATATTGTTTAAATCACTGCGTTGACGGTAAATCTCTGCCAAAAATGTGCATATTTTCTCAGAACAGCCAATGAACTGTGTATGTGAGCGTAGCATTTGAATAGTTTTATTAACATCTTTTAGTTTATGAAATGTTATTGATGCAATTTTGATCAAAGATTGATCATCGTGATGTTTGCTATAGTATTGGTTATAAAGGTCTATAGCTTCTTGGTATTTTTGCATTACTAAATAGATTGATGCTACAAGATCAATATTTTCCATACTCTCTGGATCTATTTTTAAAGCTTTTTTTGCACTTTCAAGTGCTTTATCAACATAATTTAGTTTTAACTCTGCTAGTGTAAGTAGTCTATATAGTGTAACATTGTTGGAGTGATGTTTTAAAAACGAAACAATCTCTTTTTGTGCGCTTTCATAACCACCTAAAGAGATTAAAAGCTTTAGTGACTCTATTTTATACTCAATTTTTTTAGTCTCTTTGTAGAGTTTATCAAAGAGTGCATATGCTTTAATGTAATCACCATGCTCTTTATAGTAAAGTGCATGCATTATATAACCAAGCTCATTTTCAAACTTCTCTATTTTACTGTCTACATCTATTTCTGATCTGTTTTGAATATTGCTTTTATCTGCACATCCACCAACAAGCAGAAGTGTTATTAAACTAACTATAAAGAGATTATTCCTGGACATTCTGCTTTTAATTCCTCTTCATTATCTTTAAAATATTCCCAAAATGGAAATGTTCGGCACTGAATTGGCCTAACTGGATATATTGCACATCTCTTTTTTTCACGGTCAAAAAAGATGCAATCATACTCACCTTCAACTACTACTTTCTCTTTGATACTAAAACGATACCCTACTTTTTCCAAGTACTGCTTAATGAAACTCTCTTCATCAATATTTAAAAAAGCAGCCATTTCAGGAATTTTTTGAACTGAAACCCATATGTGACCGCTTTCACCTATGCAACAGTTACCTTCACAGGTTTCACAAGCTTTTGGATCAAATGCGAAATTATATCCATCTTTTTTTATGATATCTGACATTTTATCGTATGTGTCCTTGCTTTTTTAAATATCTCTTGTGCTTCTGTGCTGTATTTATCCCCTTCGAAAACTATAAAAGGTGGTAAAACTTTGAGTCTTGCTTTAGAATTTTTCCTTGCGTGTATCATTACAAGCTTTGCCGCACGGTCTGTCTTTGGATGAACCATACGCAACTCTTCAGCTCTTAGTGCTACTTTATTTAAACTTTCTAAAAGCTGTGGTAGTTGTGATGCATCATAACAAAAAATGAAATGTCCTCTAGAACTAAGAAGAGATGCAACTTTTTTAAAAAAAGGCTCTATTGGCAAATGGGTATTGTACCTGCATGCGTTTATATGGCTATTTTGACTTTGAATCACATCAGGATGATAAAAAGGAGGGTTTGAGACTATAAAATCAAAAGGCTTAGTAGCATTAAATTCAAGGAAATCACTCTTTATAAGCTCTGCATCAATTTTGTTGACTTTTATATTTCTTTGTGCAAGTTTGGCCATAACATCTTGCTTCTCAACCATAGTAAGATCTATATTAAAATCCCTCGCAAGCAGTAAGCCAATTACACCTACGCCGCATCCAACATCTAAAAGCCTCCCTTTAGGAGAGTAGGATGATATAAAATCGTAAAGAAACATAGAGTCACTGTTAAAACAGTAGCCTTTCTGAGGTTGATAAAAAAGCACATTACACCCAAATTTTTGATAGAATTATATCAAAAAAGGTTCAATAGATGATCATAATTCCGGCAAGATTGGGTTCTACCCGTTTTCCCAAAAAAGTATTGGCAGATATTGGCGGGACTCCTATGGTTGTAGCTACTGCAAATGCAGTTAAAAGTGTAGATGATGTAGCTGTAGCAACAGATTCTAAAGAGGTAATGGATATTTGTAAATCAAACAACATAAAAGCTGTTATGACCAGCAGTGAACACAAAAGCGGAACTGACCGCATAAATGAAGCAGCTGCACGACTTGGTTTAGATGATAATGAGATAATTATAAATGTACAGGCAGATGAACCATTTATTGAACCAGAAGTTGTTGAAAAATTAAAACAACTGGTTGAATCAACTTGCAATAACAACCGCATAATGATATGCTCTGCATACAAAGCTATCTCAAAAGAGGATGCCAAAGATCCAAATATTGTAAAAGTTATAACAGATGAGAGCGGTTTTGCCATATATTTTTCTAGAAGTATGATTCCTTATGATAGAGACGGAGGATTTGACAGCTACAAAGGGCATCTTGGACTTTATGGATTTACAAGAAGAATGCTTGAAAATTTTTGCAACCTTCCACACGCACCGCTGGAGCACATTGAAAAGCTTGAACAGTTACGTGCACTCTCACACGGGTATGCTATAGCTATGACAGAGGTTAAAACAGAGAGTTTTGGCATTGATACGCCAGAAGATTTACAGAGGGCTATTGCCTGTTTATAACAGGAATCAGCTCAATACCTCTTTTCTGTTTGTCCTGCTCTGCAGATAGTCTGAAATCTGCATTAGTGAAAATGTAACAAGAAAGATCATAAGTCCTGGGAAAAAACTGATCCACCAGGCAATCTCCATAACCTCTTTACCTTCGCTAATAAGGCTACCCCAGCTCATTTGTGGTGGTGTAATTCCAAGTCCTAAAAAGCTAAGTGCACTCTCACTTAAAATTGCACCGCCTACTCCAAAGGTGAAGCTTACAAAAAATATTGGTGCCAGTAGAGGAGCAAAATATTTTAGAATAATTTTTAGAGGGTTAACATTGGCAATTTTAAGGATTTTAATAAAAGGCTTTTCACTTATAGAAAAACTTTCAGCACGGATCATTCTTGCCATTGTCATCCAACCTGTTACTGAAATAACAAAAATCAAAACCCAAACTGATGCTTCAACATAACTAACAAGAGCCAACAAAAGAAAAAATGTAGGAAAAGTTAAAAATAGGTCAACAAGAATGACAAAACCTTTATCGACTTTTCCTTTAAAAAATCCAGCTGTAATGCCAATAATTAAACCAAGCATAGATGCTATCAAAGCACTTCCTACACCAATAATTAAAGATACCCTACCGCCATACATTAAACGGGCAAAAAGGTCTCGTCCCAAACGGTCTGTACCAAAAGGGTGTTCTAATGTTGGCGGCAGCAAAAGTGCGTCTGGATTTAAGTCATATGGATTTACATTATAAATATAAGGTCCTAAAAAAGAGAATAAAAAAATAGATATTAAAATACCTATACTAATACAAGGACATCTCATTGACTACTGTTTCATTCCAAGAAGTGTCTGAATCATCTGATCAATAGTTGTAATGACTTTTGCACTTGCCTGATATCCGGTTTGATACTTCATAAGATTGGTCATCTCTTCATCTATATCGACTTTGCTTATGCTGTCGAACTCATCTACTACACTGTTTAAAAGCGCTTTGGATGTCTCATTCATTGTATGAGCTGATGCAGTAACATCAGCAACTCCAGTGACACTCATTCTAAAAAAACCGCCTAATGTATCAGTTGAATATGGTTTATCTGTTCCATTTATATAAAAATCTACTTTTTTATACTGCAATTCAACCATACTGTTTGCTAGAGTATTATCTCCAGCAACTGGTGCACTATTTCCAGAAATTTTTGTCGGGTCTTTATCAAGAGATGATTCTAATGATATATTTGTAGCATCATCTCCATCTAAAAATCGTTCTAATCCCAATGCACCTGCAAATAGTGTAGGATTGTCAGGGTCTTTCTCTTCAATGGCAAATGTATATCCTGAGTTTGCTTTATCTGTATTCATACTTATTTGAAAAATATTTGAAGCACTTGCTGATAAATAATCATCAATATCATTTGTACCAAGATTGTCTGCATTATCATCCTGCTCAACAGAAAATTGTGCAGCAATATCTTCAAATGTCATATCTTTAGTTAGCGTTATCTCTCTTTTTGCAACCTCATTGCCATCTATATCATAAACTTTAACATAAAATGATCCTTCATTAATAGGAAGATCTGAATTAGATAATGTATTTTGTGGATCAATTTGCGTACTGCCGTCCATTTGAGTTGTAGCGTGGGATGCATATAAGTTATTTGTATTTACTATCAAACTATTTGCGAAACTATCTAATTCATCAATGATATTTTGAATATCTCCATTTGTAAATTTACCTAAATTTTGATCATAATCACTTCCTCGTAAAGAGAGAATTGCTCCAACTTCACCAGTTTTAATATAGTTTGTAATATCAAACTTCTCACCATCTTGTCTTTCATAATACAAACTACTGTATTGACTACCTTCAGCTGTTTTATCTAAAATAATAGGATGATATGTAGCTCCATCAACAAATGAAGCACCACCTATATTTAGATTATAATCACTTCCTGACTCTCTTAAGTTAGAATCTACAGTAGTATTAGAGCTTAATTCTCCTTTTGAAACAGAAACATCAATTAACTTACTTAATGTTAACTCTAATTTATCTCTTTGATCTCGAAGATCATTAGCGTTATTTCCACCTGCTTCATTTGCATTTATACGGGCATTTAACTCTGCAATATCTTTACCTATTCTATTTATTTCATCTATATTGGTTTTTAATCTATCATCTAGTGACTTCTGAAGTTCATCAAGTTTATCACGAGTTTCACGTATTGTAGAGGTAAATATCCTTGTCTGCTCTGCTAGGTTTATTTTAAGTGAGCTATCATCACTATTTTTTGCAAAATCATTCCAAGCATTAAAATAATCTTGCATTCCATTATAGATACCATTTTTATCTATCTCTGGAAAATATGATGATACCTGATCTAGAACATCTTGACGCAGTTGATTATATTCACTTGATGCAGAAGAGTCTTTAAGCCGTTTATATACAAACTCATCATGGATTCGAACTATCTGTGTAACTTTTGCACCAAGACCTACATCACCCGGAACAGTGTTTAGTGGGGTGCGTGGATCAATTGAGACACGCTGACGAGTATAGTATGGGTTCTCAGCATTTGCAATATTGTGCCCTACTGTATCTATTGCTACTTGAGAAGTTTTTAATCCACTGTACCCTATGTGTAATGCATTGAATATTGAAGACATTTCTATGCCCTCACTTCTATTAGTGATGCTGTTTTGGTACTTTTACCTGTATATCCATCTTTTTCAACAGGTATCATCTCTTCATATAATGAGTTGTAGAATTCACCTACTGTTACTACAAACCTTGCGTAGTATTTATTTGTTTCATGTAGTTTTTCAAGCTGTTTGCGCATTATTTCAAGTTTTTCTTGAATTACTGGTCCTAGAACACTATCTATCTGTTTATTAGGATTCTTTTCAATAAGTGCTCTTATAGAGTCATCAATCAGAGATTTGTAGTTTTCAAAAGAGACTATTGCATGCTCTTTAGTTTTTATTCGGTCAAACATACTTTGATGTTTGGCTTGTTTAATATCTTCAATATCTGCTTCAGTAAGTTTAATTAGATTATTTATCTCTTCTATTGCTTTATCAATATAGTGTTCTAACATTATTTCCCCCTTCTTATAAGGGCTTGATCTCCTGAGCCATCTTAGTAGCTGTAGCTTTTAGATCAATGGTATACTCACCATTTCTAATCTGCTCTTTCAGCTTATCTAAACGAGTGGCTTGGTTATCACCCTTTTTTGTTATAACTTTCTGTTCATTTTTTGTTGTTTCAGTAATCAGTGAATTACTCTGATTAATTCCGATATTTCTTATCATTAAGATTCCTTTTGCCTACCAATAGTTCTTACTTCTAATATCGGCAAAAATAGTAATTTATTAACCTTTCATACTTTTTTGCTCAGTCAAATATCCATAAAGAAGTTCACTGTATCCAAAGCTACCAGACAACTGTTTACTAATCTCATCATTTTGCATTGATTTGTATATTTTACGTCCAGGATCTTCTGGTAATAGTGAATCTTTTGTATCAAGTGCTTTATCAAGCATCATTTTTAAAATTATTGCTTCAAATGCATCTGTCTGTTCTCTCAACTTTTCTTCATCTTTATTTGAACTAGAGATTGTTGGAACAGCAGGTTGATATTGATTAATATTGATAGGTTGCATAATTTTTTCTCCTTAAATTATTTCTAAATCAGCTTGAATTGCCCCAGCTTGTTTCATAGCTTCAATAATAGAGATAATATCTTTTGGTGTAGCACCAAGTTTTTTTAGTGATCTGGCTATATTGGCTACGGTAGATGATTTTTTCTTCATTAAAACAGCATTATTTTTAGTCTGAACTTGAACATTGTCTCCAATATTAAAACTGTTTGCATCATTACTATCTATTGTAGGCAAACTTTGTGTTGGTTCAATTTGTATAGTAATATCACCATGTGTTATGACAACAGGTTGAACCTCAATATTTACCCCAGCGACAATTGTTCCTGTTCTTTCATCAATAACGATTTTCTCTTTTGGAGTGTAGTTAATTGAGAGTTCCTGTACATTTGCAAGAAACTCAATCATACTCATATTTTGAGGCTTTTTTAGTCTTATTGTACGTGAATCAACTGCAACTGCTATTCTCTCTTTATAGTATCGGTTAAGAATATCTTGAATAGCAATAGCATTTTTAAAGTTAGCCTCTTTAAGACTCAAAGTTGCTGTCTTTTGATTATATAGGTTATATGGTACTTCCTGTTCAACTAATGCACCTGCAGGAATTTTACCTGCAGTTGCATGATTTAGTGTTCCACCACCTTTACCATTTCGTCCTCCTATTGTTACCGAACCTTGTGCAAGAGCATAAATACGCCCATCAACCCCCTTAAGAGGAGTCATTAGCAATGTTCCGCCTTCTAAAGACTTTGCATCACCAATTGACGACACAACTACATCAATCTTATCACCCTGTCTAGCAAATGGAGGAAGTGTAGCTGTAACAACAACAGCAGCAACATTTTTTGATTTGATATCTTTTGGATCTAGCTTTACATTCATTGTTTGAAGCATATTGGCAACAGTTTGCAAAGTAAACTTTGAAGTTGTTCCATCACCGGTTTTATTGAGACCGACAATCAAACCATACCCAATAAGTTGGTTCTCCCTTACTCCTACAATATTACTAATCTCTTTGATTTTTATGGCATTTAAAGCCAAAGGAATAAATAAAAAGAGTAGAAGAAGACGTACTTTCACAGTTCCACCTTTGCTTTAGTTAGTTACCAAAGCAAAAGCAAAAACTATTCCAGTTTTATATGTTTTAGTTAGAAGAGTAGTAAGAAAGAGAGCTTTTTCCAAATTTTTTTCTTTTTTCCAGTGAAAAAGAACCAATTCTTTCTGGAAAATCAACCTGTGTCATATGTTCAATAATAATTTTTATGACAACTTCTTGAGGAATATCTTCAATCATTCTAATTACTTTTTGGTAAATATCTTCATGCCCTTCACGTATAGCAAACGGAGGATCTATGTATATGTAAGCTTTTTTATCCTCTTTTAAAAGAGTTTCAATAATTTTAGGCAACTGTATAAATGCATCTGCTAAATATGTTTCACAACGCGATGGATCAATTAAACGACAATTAGACTGTAATGTTTTGTAGCTTTCTGAATTTTGCTCTATAAAATAGGCTCTGCTTGCACCTCTACTGATCGCTTCAAGCCCAACTGAACCGCTTCCGCCAAAAACTTCAACAAAATTTTGATCTAATATATCAAACTGTAAAGTATTAAACAGAGACTCTTTTAAACGCGATTTCGAACTGCGGGTAACTGTTTTAGAAGGAAGCAATAACTTCTTACCTTTATATTTTCCACCGATTATTTTAGTTGTTAATTCACTTGTTTTAGACATTTTTTTAATTATCCTTTTGGGCATATTTCTTAAATATTTTCAATAAATCATTAGTAAATTGCTTAGTCAATTGTTCAATCTCTTTTTCAATTGTAGTATCTTCTTCAGTAATAATTGAGTTTAACTCATCTTTTTGCTTTATAGTTTTTAACTTATCTTCTAACTTAATCATAAGTTGTGATCTTGAAAAAGGCTTTTGTAAATCTGCTGTTGGATCGTTATAACCTATATGAAATATAGGCAAATTGCTTTTAACACTATTGTCAGTAATCAATATATTTGCTTCATTTTCAGATACAATATACTGACTCAAAAAATTTTTTAAAGCTTTTTCTAGTAATAAAGATTTACAATTTAATGCAATTTTCATAAATTAACCTGTTTTTTAAATTTATCGTTTAAATATATCTCTATTATACAAAATGTTATATAAACATTTAAATAAAATGTCCGATACTATAAACAGAGGTATTAGGAGGTACATCATGGAAATATATAATACTGTAGCAAATGCTCACCAACCAATACAAACAAAGCAAGATGGTGCTCAAAGAATTCAAACAGCTGAATCACAATTGAATGAGACTAATCCTTCAAAACAACAGAAGGTAGATGAAAATGAAAATGAAGATAAAAAATATAATGAAAAAGAGATAAAAAAGAAACTCCAAGAGATCACTGAACAGTTAAATAAAGAGATGGACACTCTAAATACAACAATCAGATTTGGATTTAATGATAAAGTGGAGGAGATGTATGTCAGTGTCATTGATACAAAAGACAACAGAGTAATAAGACAAATTCCATCTGAAGAAGCTATGCAATTAGCAGCAAAAATGAGAGAATTAGTTGGCATGCTTTTTGATGAAAAAGGCTAAACCTCATTACTTTGCATAATTTAAAAACTAAAAAAATATAATAAATAAAGGATTAAATATGACAGCAGCTAGAGCTTATTCAACTTATTCGCAAAATAATGTACAAATTGAATCACCTGAAAAACTGATTGAAATGCTTTATGAAGGAGTTTTACGTTTCTGTTCACAAGCAAAAAAAGCTATTGAGAATAATGATATAGAAAAGAGAGTTTACTGGATCAACAGAGCAATAGCAATATTTAGTGAATTAATAGTATCCTTAGATCCTGATCGAGGTGGAGAGATTGCTTATTACCTTGAAGGGCTATATGTACAACAGATAAAATTTTTAAATGAGTGTAATATTAACAATGATGTAAAAAGTCTTGAAATTGTTATGAATGTAACAAAAGAGTTGTTAGAAGCATGGAGAGAAGAGATTAGCCATGAAATGGCTTGATGAATTTAAAATTGCTCTTATAGAGGAGAATGATACTAAAATCTCCTCTTTACTATCTTCAATACCATCATTTAATACAATTGAAGAGAATCAAGAAGCTATGGCATTGATAGACCAGGCACGAAAAACTTATATTTTAAAAAAAAATAGACTTGCAAAACAGATGCAACAACTTGAAAAATCTAGAAAGTTTCTTCTTTCATCTGAAAATAAAACTAAACATCCAAAACTCGATATCCACTCATAATCTTTTCAACTCTTTTTAGATAAAATATCTTTAAATTATTTTTAGAGGTAAGTAGATGAAAAAAGAGGTTAAAAAAGTTGTTCTAGCCTACTCTGGTGGGCTTGATACAAGTATCATTTTAAAATGGCTTCAAGATGAGTACAATTGTGAAGTTGTTACTTTTACTGCTGACATAGGCCAAGGTGAAGAGGTAGAACCTGCTAGAGAAAAGGCTCTTAAACTTGGAATCAAACCTGAAAATATCTTTATAGAAGATTTGCGTGAAGAGTTTGTACGCGACTATGTTTTTCCAATGTTTAGAGCAAATGCCATCTATGAAGGCGAATATCTACTAGGTACATCTATTGCGCGTCCTTTAATTGCAAAGCGTCAAATAGAGATTGCCAAACTTACTGGTGCAGATGCTGTTAGTCACGGTGCAACAGGTAAAGGAAATGATCAGGTACGTTTTGAGCTTGGTTACTTGGCTCTAAATCCTGATATTACTATTATTGCACCTTGGAGAGAGTGGGATCTTAACAGCCGTGAAAAACTTTTAAAATTTGCTGAAGCACACGGTATTCCTATTGAAAAACATGGTAAAAAATCTCCTTACTCTATGGATGCAAACCTTCTACACATCTCATATGAGGGTGGAATTTTAGAAGATCCAATGAATGAGCCTGAAGAGGATATGTGGAGATGGACAGTAAGCCCTGAAAATGCTCCAGATAAACCTGAGTATATTACAATTACCTACAAAAATGGTGATCCAGTTGCTTTAAATGGTAAAGAGTTAACACCAGCACAGATGCTTACAGAGTTAAATGAGTATGGTAAAAAACATGGAATTGGACGACTTGATATTGTTGAAAATCGCTATGTCGGTATGAAAAGCCGTGGATGTTACGAAACACCAGGTGGAACCATTATGCTAAAGGCTCACCGTGCAATAGAGTCTATTACTCTTGACAGAGAAGAGGCACACTTAAAAGATGAACTAATGCCACGATATGCAAAACTCATCTATAATGGTTTCTGGTTCTCACCTGAAAGAGAGATGTTGCAAGCTGCAATAGATAAAACACAAGAGAATGTAAACGGAGATGTTCGTCTTAAACTTTACAAAGGAAATGTAATAGTAGTTGGACGACAATCACCAAATACTTTGTTTAACTCAGAGTTCTGTACATTTGAAGAAGATAGTGTTTATAACCAAAAAGATGCTGAAGGCTTCATTCGCCTAAATGCCCTTCGGTTTATTATTGAAGGTCACGCAAGAAAAAAATAGCGATAACAGATAAATGAAAACAATGGAAAGAAAAAAATGACACTCAACAACCTTATATGGGAAATCTTTTCCGTTGTTTTCGTTGTCGCTTTTGTAGTAATAATCTCTCTTGTTTATCAAAAGTGGATACAGAAAAAGTTTGATGAGTAAATTGAATAACAATTTTTTAATACAAAAATCCAAACAACCATAACGGTATGGTGTTATCATACCCGCTCTCAATATCATCAATAGCAAGATATGCTTCTTTAAGACCTTTTATTTGTTTAATATCTTTTGATCTGCCACCTACCTCAATTGTATATCGTTCATCTACTAAAAAATCTCCTTGATGATGATAATGCACTTGGTGCGATGGTAAAAGTTGTGAAACAATAAAACTCTCTCTAATTGCACCAACATCTGCTTTTGCACATAAAACACTAAATAGATTTGGATTATTAAGAAGTATCTTATTTGGTGTATGCAAAGTTTTATGTCCTTTAGATCCTCTTACAATATGAAGTAGTGAGCCTTTTTGCATATACTCAAGATATTTTGCAAGTGTACTCCAAGAGATGCCTACACCATTTGAGAGTTTTGATTTATTAACTTCATAAGGTGTAGTGCTACAGAGCATATATAGTACCTTTTTTAAAGCATCAAGTTTTTCATAATTTATGCTAAATATTGAAGCGAGATCACTATCTATTGTTGTATGTACAACTTCAAGAAGTCTCTCACTATAAGAGTTTATACCCTCTTTAAAAAATGGATAAGCTCCATATTCCAAATAGTCGCTAAAATATTCAAGCGGTTTTATTTCACTGATTATTTCTACAACAATATCTTCGTGTGAGTGGAGTATCTCTTCTAAACTATAGCTTTTTAAATGTACTATGTTTTTTAGTGCTAAAAACTCTCTAAATGAAAGTATAGGCAGATCATACACCAAAGCTCTTCTTGAAAGATCAGCAAGCTCATGTCTAATGCTCATTGCAGATGAACCAGAAAAAATAACCTGTAAGTCGGTAAAATCATAGATAGCTTTAAGATGTGATGGGAAATCTTTAACTTTATGTATTTCATCAAGTAGTAAAAGTTTTCCACCATGAGTATAAAAGTCATCAGCAATCTCATATATGTTTTCATTGAGTATGGAAGGATGGTCGCAAGATATATAGAGTATTTGTGAAGGTTTGTATTTTGAGGACTTTGCATACTGGTGCATTAAAGTTGTTTTACCACTTCCTCTTCCACCTACAATCCCAATGATTTGTGCAGAAAAATCTATTTTATCGTATAAAAAACGTCTAAATGAGGATGGTTTAATACTCAAAAATCGTTTTGAAAGTTTTGCTAAAATGGGTATCATATCAACTCCAGACTATTAAATGTATTTAATATATTTACTATTGTACTATTAAATGCATTTAATATATCAAAATTTCAACATTTTCACTATTGAAATCAACTGCTTTCTTAACCATTAAAACTCCAATATTAGTAGTTAACTACAACAACCTCTTTTATTTTATCTCTTCCATCGCCTTTGCAATTAATTGCACGATTAGCCATTACTATTTTAATATTATAATCTTTGTAAAGATTTAGTATGAAATCTGTATATGAGTTTGAGAGCATAAAATATGCACCTATGCTATTAATATAGTCGCAAAACTCTTTAAGTCTAAACTGCATATCGTCATCAAAGCCCTTGTCGGTATAGGCAGTAAAACTAGAAGTTGTATTTAAAGGTACATAAGGTGGATCAAGATAGATGAAATCTTCTTTTTTAATCAAAGGTTTGATTATCTCAAAATCACCATTTAAAATCTCTGTATCTTTTAATACTTGGCTACAAGCTCTTAAATTATCTTCATCTAACCATTTAGGGTTTTTATATCTTCCAAAAGGAACATTACATTGCCCTTTTTTATTTACTCTGTACAGTCCATTAAAACCAGTTTTATTGAGATAGATAAAACGGCTTGCCTTTTCAACATCTGACAATTGTTCATAACTCTCTTTATCTCTGTCAAGCTCTCTTATTTTATAATAATACTCTTCTGTATTTTGATGCTTTTTTAGATCCTCTATCAATTCATTAACTCTATCTCTAACAACACAATAAAGGTTTGTTAACTCTGTATTGTAATCGTTTATTACTCCATTTTTTGGTTTTAAAGCAAAGAACAAAGCTCCACCGCCAATGAATGGTTCAAAGTATCGATTGTAGTTTGTTGGCATAAATCTCATTAAATCATCGAGTAACTGACGCTTGCCACCTACCCACTTTACGATTGGTTTGCACATATTTCTACTATTTTTTTAGAGCTATTTCAGCCCTCTCTATAAGATCAGAGATACTAAAGCGAATCACTGCATCATCAATTCGTAACATTGCCGGTACAATCTCAAGGAGAAAATGAAATAGTAAAAGCATTGGAAAGAAAACAGTCAACTCTCTCATAAATACTTTAAAGCTATAGCGTTTTTTTAACCACTCTACTGCTTCAGGTCGTCCGTGAAGCAGTAAAAGTCCTTGAATAGCAAAAACAAATCCCCAACATATATAGGTTAATATTGCTCCATAAACAAGTACATAACCCCAAAACTCTAAATCACTCATTTTCCAAACCATAAAGTTTAATCAACGCTTTTGGATCAGGATCACGTCCAAGCCACTCTCTATAAAGCTCACTCATTGGCCTGCTTGCCCCTTTTTGGAGTATGTGATGTTTATATCCATCAGTCATATCTTTTTTTATTTTACTCTCAAAACATGCAAAAAATGCATCAGCACTCAATACTTCTGCCCATTTATAACTGTAATATCCTGCAGCATATCCACCGGCAAAAATATGTGCAAATCCCCACTGAAAGCGGTTATAGCTTGGTGGTTTAATAAGTGATAGACGGTCTCTAAGAGAGTCTAAAAGTTTTTGTACTTCATCTCCTTGATAGAGTTTTTGATGAAGCATAAAGTCAAAAAGTGCAAACTCCAACTGGCGAAGCATACCCATTGCAGCAAGAAAGTTTTTACTCTTTTTAATCTTTGTCATCAAGTCATCAGGCATCAACTCACCTGTCTCTATATGGCGTGCAAAGCGTTTAAGAACTTCGCTTTCATAGGCAAAATTTTCTAAAAACTGAGATGGAAACTCAACTGCATCCCACTCTACTCCATGAATACCACTGACAAAACGCTCTTTGACCTGACTAAAAAGGTGGTGAATAGCATGTCCCATTTCGTGGAAAAGAGTCACTACATCATCGTGTCGCAAAAGTGATGGTGTATCTTTTGTAGAAGGAGGGAAATTACAAACAACAAAAGCAGATGCCGGATACTCTTTACCGTCAGCATCTTCATGATGTGTTTGCCAATCATTCATCCAAGCCCCGCCACGTTTACTCTCTCTAGCATCCAAATCAAAGTAGATTCGAGCAAAAGCAGAACCAGCCTCTTTTAAATCATAAACTTTTACCTTTTCATTCCAAACAGGTACATCAACTTGCTCAAAAGTTATGCTAAAGAGTTCACTTACAAAATCTAAAAGCCCTTGAAGAACTCTTCCTTGCTCAAAGTATGGACGTGTTATCTCATCATCAAAATCTAATTCAAGTTTTTTTAGTTTTTCACTGTAGTAAGCAACATCATAACTTTCTAGACTCTCACACCCATCCTCTTTTGCCAAAGCCTCAAGTTTTTCAACCTCTTTTTTAGCAAATGGAAGACTTGCATCAGCCAATTCATTTAAAAAGCCAACAACTGCATCATCATTTGGTGCCATTTTACTTGCAAGTGATAGTTCACTGAAGTGATCAAAGCCAAGAAGTTTAGCCTTCTCATCACGAAGTCTTAGAATCTCATCTATAACTTCCTGGTTTTCAGGAGCTCTTGTAACATACGCTTTGTAAAGCTCTTCTCTAAGTTTACGGTTTGGTCCATAAGTCATATATGCCATATAACTTGGAATTTGAAGCGTAAATCTCCAAACAGTTTTTCCATCCTTTTCGGTTTTTGCCAACTCCAAATCACTTTCAGGCAAACCTTCTACATCTTTTGGATCTTCTATTATGAGTTCATAAGCATTTGTTGCATCCAAAAGGTTTTGAGAAAAGCGGTTGTTTAATTCACTCAAACGAAGATTAATCTCTTCAAGTCTTTTTTTCTCATTTTCAGGAAGATCAACACCAGAAAGCTTGAAGTCACGGATCTCTTGACGAATAACCTCTTTTTGAGCCAAATCATTAGAATCAATCTTTGAAAAAGCCTCATACAGCTCTCTGTTTTGAGAAAGTTTGGTATGGTAACGTGAAAGCAAAGGTAAAGAGTTTTCATAAGCTGTTTGGGTATCTTTTGAATTTTCTACACTGTTAAGATGCGAAAGTGGAGTAAAAAATAGATCCAGCTTTTCAAAACTCTCCATATATGGACGTACAAAGTTATTGTACGTTTTATCTTCTTTACTAAGCAACTCTTCAATTAACTTTTCATTCTTTTCCAAAATAGTATTAAGTTCTTTAGAAAAATTTTCAAAATCAGGGGTTTTAAAAGGTACAAACATCTTGCCATCCATTCAGAGTTTTTTTATAATTATAGCCGATTTTACGCTATTTTCGATATAATCTCTCCAATATTGAGTGAAGGAGAATATTTTTATGAAAGTTTTACTTATAAAAGATGTAAAAAGTCTAGGAAAAGCCGGAGAAATCAAAGAAGTTAAAGATGGATACGGTAAAAACTTTCTTGTTGCAAAAGGATTTGCAAAAGTAGCAACAGATGAAGTAATAGAAGCTTGGAAGGAAGAGCAAAAGCGAAAAGCCCAAGAGGAAGCAGCTGAGATTGCTCGTTTGGAAGATTTAAAAAAGAGACTTGAGAGTACAAACCTTGTAATTTCTAAAAAGCTTGGTGCCAACGGATCTCTTTTTGGGGCAATTACAAACACAGATGTAGCTGATGCTCTTAAAAAGAGCGGTATTGAAATAGATAAAAAATTGATTCATATAGACCATGCAATTAAAGCTACTGGTTCTTATGAAGCAGATGTTAAGCTTGGTCACGGTATACACGCAAAGCTAAAGTTTGAAGTAATTGGAGAGTAATGAATGTTTGAAGCAACAACCATACTTGCATATAGATCAGATGACTACTCCGTCATTGGCGGTGATGGTCAAGTAACATTTGGTCATGCCGTTTTAAAAGGCAATGCCACCAAAATCAGATCTCTTTACAATGGGCAAGTACTTGCCGGTTTTGCCGGAAGTACTGCAGATGCCTTTAATCTTTTTGATATGTTTGAAGGATTCTTACAAAGCCGTAAAGGTGATATACTAAAAGCTGTTATAGATTTTTCCAAAGAGTGGAGAAAAGATAAAGTACTTAGACGACTAGAAGCAATGATGATTGTACTTAACAATGATCACATTTTTATATTAAGCGGAAATGGTGATGTAGTTGAACCAGAAGATGGAAAGATAGCAGCCATTGGAAGTGGTGGCAACTTTGCTATTTCAGCAGCAAGAGCATTAGACAAACATGCTGATTTAAATCCTAAAAAACTCGTTGAAGAGAGTCTTCATATAGCAGCAGATCTTTGTATCTATACAAACCACAATATCAAAACATTGGAATTGAAAAGATGAGTAAAATAGAAAATATGACACCAAAAGCGATAGTAGAATATCTAGATAACTATGTAATCGGACAAACTAAAGCTAAAAAGACTATTGCAGTAGCGTTGCGTAACCGTTTTAGACGAATGCAGCTTCCTAAAGATATTCAAGATGAGATTATGCCAAAAAACATCCTGATGATCGGTTCAACAGGTGTTGGTAAAACTGAAATAGCAAGACGTTTGGCAAAGATGCTTGGATACCCTTTTGTTAAAGTGGAAGCAAGCAAATATACAGAAGTCGGTTTTGTAGGTCGTGATGTTGAGTCTATGATACGTGACCTTGTTTCAACATCTATCAATCTTGTCAAGCAAGAGCAAAAAGAGCTCAAAAAAACTGAGATTGATGAGTATGTTGAAAAGATGATTATAGAAAAACTTCTACCACCTCTTCCAAAAGGTGCAACAGAAGCAAAACAGCAAGAGTATGAAAACAGTTTTGAAAAAATGCGCCAAAGATTAAAAAATGGTGAATTGGATAATCTAAAAATAGAGATTGAAGCTCCTTCATTTACAGTTGAAATAGATTCAAATCTGCCACCAGAACTTGGCAAAGTACAAGAGTCGCTTGCAAAAGTATTTGGTGGTCTAAATAAAGAGAATAAAAAAGAGGTCACTGTAAAAGAGGCTAAAAATATTCTTCGACAAACAGCAAGTGAACGAATTCTTGATGAAGAGCAGATAAAACAAGAGGCTTTACGCCGTGCACAAGAGGGAGGAATAATCTTCCTTGATGAGATTGATAAAATTGCAGTTTCAAGTCAAAACAGCGGTCGCCAAGACCCAAGCAAAGAGGGAGTTCAACGAGATCTTCTTCCAATTGTAGAAGGTAGCACTGTAAATACAAAATATGGTCCTGTAGAGACTGATCACATTCTGTTTATAGCAGCTGGGGCTTTCCATGTTAGTAAGCCAAGTGATCTGATTCCTGAACTACAGGGACGTTTCCCTCTTAGAGTAGAACTTGACAGTTTAACAGAAGAAGCTCTTTATGAAATCTTGACTAAGCCTAAAAATTCTCTGATTAAACAGTATCAGGCTCTGCTTAGTGTTGAAGGAATGGAGCTTGAGTTTGAAGAAGAGGCTCTTAAAGCTATTGCAAAACTAAGTTTCCAGGCAAATGAAAGAACTGAAGATATCGGTGCAAGAAGATTACATACTGTCATTGAAAAAGTACTAGAAGAGATCAGCTTTGATGCTGATACATATGAAGGTCAAACATTTACTATTACAGCTGAATATGTACATGAAAAACTAGATATGATTGTAGAGAATGAAGATGTTGCACGATACATCCTCTAATATTGCGACGAAAGCAGGCTTTGTAGCCGTCGTCGGTCGTCCTAATGCCGGTAAAAGCACTCTGCTTAACTGGCTTGTGGGCGAAAAACTTGCAATGGTCAGCAAAAAGGCGCAGGCTACACGAAAGCGTATGAACATCATTGTTATGCATGAAAATGCACAAATCATCTTTGTTGATACTCCTGGTATTCATGAAAAAGAGCGTCTTTTAAATCAGTTTATGCTCTCTGAAGCGATCAAAGCTATAGGTGATTGCGATCTTGTACTCTTTTTAGCTCCTGCTAAAGATAAACTGGAACACTACAAAAAGTTTTTAGAACTTAATGCTAAAAATAGACCTCACATTGTTGTTTTGACAAAAATTGATGAAGTAAGTCAAGAAGCACTGCTTGCCAAGATAGCTGAATATCAAGCATTTCAAGATAAATTTTTAGCACTGATTCCAGTCTCTGTTACAAAAGGTGTAGGGAAAGATCAGCTTCTAGATGAGATAACCAAACATCTGCCCCACTCTCCTTGGCTTTATGATCCTGAACTTTTGACGACAACAAATATTCGTGAGATTTACAAAGAGATGATTCGTGAATCTATTTTCGATAATCTGAGTGACGAAATTCCTTATGAAACGGATGTCATTATAGAAAAGATTGATGAATTACCACATTTGGATCGCGTTCAAGCAACCATTATTACTGAAAAAAAGAGTCAAAAGATGATCATTGTCGGTAAAGGCGGTTCAACAATAAAGCGTATTGGACGAGATGCCAGAATGAAAATGGAGCAGTTTTCTCAAAAAAAGATATATCTAGAACTTTTTGTTTCAGTAAAAAGCGGCTGGTCTAAGAACAAAAAATCACTCTCTGAAATTGGTTATAATTTTGATTAAATTATAATATTTTTCTATATTGCTCTATTTATTGTTCAAACATCTTTTTAAGTTCATTTCAGATAGAATTTAAATACCGAAGATGTATGATCAATAAAATGAGAGTGATATTATGTTTTTTTCAAAAAAAAGTATATCTAAATCTGAACAGACCGACCTTAATAAAATAGTTTCTATTGATCCTTATAACTCAATCTACTATCAACTTCAAAACAATACACTGAATAAAGTTAAAAAACTTGAGTTCAATAAAAAAAATCATGTTGTATCTACACTAAATACAAAAGATTTTATTTCTACTGTTATTGAACTTAGTATTAATATTCCAAATGAAGATTTAAAAGATGCTATTGAATTAAAAACATATGAAGATTTAGGGCTAGATCAAACTTTAGCATATGTTATACGCTTTGAAGAGATTTTAGATCGCAACTCTGAAAACAAGCGTTTTTTTAATGTATTTGTTACTGAACCTAATACAATAGAAGAGACTTTTCAATCTATTAAAGAGCAAGTAAAATTCATAGATGCTATATATCCAAAACCTTATTTAATTCAAAACTTATATGAAAAAAATATTCTCAGCCCATTTGGAATACATGGATTTTTATATTTTCAAAGAGAAGATGCCTTTGTTGCTCTTTTTAAGGATGGTAAATATTTATACTCTAAATCTATTAAATTTTCATTTGAAACTATATATGAACATTTTTGCGAACTATATGGTGAAAGAGTAGATGAAGATACTTTTTTTGAAATTATACGCAAAGATGGTATAAACAGTTCAAATTTAGACTACCAAAGTCATTTAAAAAAACTTTTTACAGAAATATTTTTACATATAAATGATATTTTTTTATATACCAAAAGAGCTTTTGAAATAGATTCAATCGATCTTTTTTTTGTGGGTTCATACTTTGGCAAAATAGAAGGAATTGATGAATATATAACTACCTATTTAGGCATAAATTCATCAAACTTTGATTTTGATTATGGAATAGAAAATATAGGTAATGAGTATATAGACCAGTTTCACTATTTAAGTTGTATAGAAGCGCAAAAAACTCTTCAAGGAACTTCAACAGCTCCAAACTTTACACTATTTTTTAGACCTCCTCCATTTGTTATGAGGCGCAGTGGAAAGTTCATTATTACTCTATCTGCGGCTACACTGATAGTGCTTTCTCTTCCTGTTTATAACTACATATATGACTCTTTTATTAAAATAGATATTAAATTACTGCAAAATGAGACAAATAAAATAACCAAACTGAGCAATGCTATTCGTAGTGAAATAAAAAGTAAAGAAAATATTAAAAAAAGCATTGAATCAAAAATAGAGTTAGAAAAAAATCTTTTAGAAAAAAAGAGAAAAATCTTACAAGCCGTGTATGATAAAAAAGTAAACTATCTTATGAAAGCTAAAACTATTGTACAGCTTGGTAACGATATGTCAAAATTTAATGTATATGTTACAAAAATCACAAATAAAGATAATCAATTTATTCTTTCATTATATGCATCAAATGAAAAAAATATAACCAACTTCATAAAATACTTGACAAATCATTACAATCAAATAGTTTACACCGATATAGAAAAGATATATAAAGATAAAAATGGTATATATAGAGGTGATTTAAAGGTCAAAATGTTATGAAAATAGTCGAAGATATTCTTGAAAAACTTGATAACTATTTTGAGCATAAAAAAGAGAGTGAATTTTACATTATAGTACTGGGTACAGTTTTTGCAATAGGAATGTTTTCATACAACATTCTTATTCCAGAAACAGAAGATATGCTCAAAAAAGATTTACAAATTCAAAACAGGCTGAAAGCTCAACTGACAAAAGAGAAAAACTATTTAAAGTCTGTAACAGTAAATGGTGATAACAGATACAAAATTAAAAAATTGCAAAAAGAGATTAAAACCTTAAAAGCAACTCTTAATAATTTAAAAGAGTTAAATGAATATTCTGACTATCAGATTCGCAAACTTCAAGAGCTGCTTTTCAATGAAGAGAATTGGGCAAAGTTTCTTGATTCAATAGCAAAAAAGGCTAATGACAATAGCGTTGATATCGATATTATTTCAAATACTTTTATTCAAAATCAAAAAAACTTTGGACATGTTCTTGAGATTGGTATAGAGTGTGAAGGTAATTATCAAAGTATCATATCATTTATAAACGATATTGAAGAGAGTGAACTTGTTGTTGATGTATATGATATTGTACTTGAAAAAGAAAAAAAATTAAGAGCAAACTTTAAGGTATCGGTATGGGGTATAAGTTATTAATAAAAATTTTTTTATTGTCGATTCTAACTGTTGAAGCAGTTTTTGCTTTAACAGATATTGAAAGAATCGATAAACTTGTAAAAGATATTAAAAAAGAGCGTATTGGTTTAAGTAAAACTGATGCAAAGAAAGCTAAAAATCCTTTTGTAAAAGCTGTACAAAAGAGACAAGAGCTTAAACATGTAAAAAAATATAAAAAGAGAAAATATAATAAAAGGCTTTCTTTAAAAGCAATTGTAAATAACAGAGCAAAAATAAACTATAAATGGTACAGTCATAACTCTACTATTAATGGCTATAAAATAATAAAAATTTCAAATGACTATGTTGTACTTAAAAGAGGTAACAGAACTATATATCTTTACCTAAAAAACAAAAAAAACAAAAATATAAAATTTTCTTCTAATTAAAGGTTAAAGCAATGAGATTACAAAATTTAACACTATCACTTCTTTCTACAATACTTTGTATATCTGTTTATACAACAGACATATATGCTGCATGTGAAGAGAATATTTTCAATATAAAAGCTAAAGCTGGAGTTCGTATATCTGAAATTATTGATCAATTAGCCCAAGAGTGCGATTTAACACTTATTATAAAAGACAACGATGCAAAAAAAAAGCTAAACACTCCTATGAACAGACTCTCATTAAAAGATGCTACTCTACAGGAAGTTTTGAATGTAGTTTTAAATGAGTATAACTTGAACTACTCAATTGAAGGAAATGTTTTAAAAATATCATACTTACTTACAAAAACATTTCACGTTGATTATATTGGAACAGAAAGACAAAGTAATAGCAATACAAAAGTTTCGCTGACAAGCGGTTCATCATCTACACAAAGTATGAGTTCTGGCGACTCTGAAAGTGGAATGGAAATTACATCTGATGATATATTTATTTTTTGGTCAGAATTTTCAGAACAGATAAAAAATATTTTGAATCGACCAGGAGATGAGTACCAAGCTGGGGAACCTGTTATTGACAGAGAGTCTGGTCTTATAACAATTACAGGGACAAAAAAACAGCTTGATCGTGTTGAAAACTACATTAAACAACTAATGGACCGCCTGCATAAACAGGTAATGATTGATGTAAAAATGTATGCTGTTGTCTTAAATGAAGGAAAACAGACAGGTATTGACTGGAGACAAATTTATAGTATTCAAAATATAAAGTTATCTGCCGGAGCATCAAGAACAAACAGTGCAATAATATCTGCACCAGCAACATCAGGTATTAGTGGAATTATTGGTAGAACTGCTATTTTTACAGACTTTGTTATGAATGCAGAGATTGGAACAATTATTAAGTTTTTAAAATCGCAAGGAGATGTTCACTCTGTATCTAATCCAAAAATATTAACACTAAATAATCAAGCTGCTATGATTACTGTTGGGAAACAGTACTTTTATAAAGTGACAAATAGTACAACTACAAGTAACACAGGTGGAAGTACAGTTTCACAAAATGAGATCATTGACTCTGTTTTTGCCGGCGTTTTGCTAGATATTACACCTGAAATTTCATCTGATGAAACAATCACTCTAAAAATAAATCCTTCTGTAAGTGATACAATAAATGCCATTGTAGAGAGTGTAAGCAGAACTATGCCTCCAGATTTGGAACGTCGTCAAATGTCAACTGTTGTAACAGTAAAAAATGGCGATCATGTGATTTTAGGTGGATTAATTACAGAAAAAGAGAATATTCAAAATAACAAAGTTCCTATTTTAGGAGATATTCCTCTACTTGGATATGCTTTTAAGTATGAAGAGAAAACAAAAGAGACAGTTGAGTTGGTTATAATAGTTACACCTTATCTAATAAAAAAAGAAGCACCTGTAAATATGGAAAAGCTGGGTTACAATCAGGTTAATGGTAAAAAATTCAAACAAAGTAAAACTATAATAATAGAGAGTTCAAATAGAGACTCTAAACTTAACAAGAAACAAGTATACATAAAGTAAAATAAACTAAATTATAAAGTGTATTGATAATATTAAGTGAGTGTAATATATGGACAAAATCATAGATCTTTTAATTTCAGCTGAGCTGATTACAAAAGATAAAATTAATGAGTTTTTAAAAGACAAGAAAGAGAAAAAGGTTACACTTAAAACATTAATAACAAATAGAGTTATAGATCCACAAAAAGCTTATACTATTATTGCCGATGAAATTAGAAATGGCAATTTAACTATCAGTATGATAGAACAAAACATAAGTCCAGAACATGCAGATAAGATCCTTGAACATTTAGCAAAATTGATGCATATGGAGTATGTTGATCTTGATGAAGTGGACTTTGATCTTCATCTGTTATCTAAACTGCCACTTAGTAAATTAGAAAAAATAGGCGCTCTTCCTATAAAAGAGAGTGATCTTAATATATTGGTTGCATTTAAAGACCCGTTTGATATAAATGCTCAAGAGTCAATTCAAAGAATGCTTCCAAAAAAGCCAATAACAGCCGGTATTGCCCGTCCTTCTCAAATAGAGTATCATTTAAATCGCCTTGAAATGTCTGAAAGCATTAAAGGATTGATAAATGAGATACGAGAAGAGATTTCAAAAAATGTATCAACAAGTGAAGCCAGTGAATCATCTGCTATTTTAAAACTAATTGAAGTTATATTAAAATCAGCAATTCTTTCAAGAGGGAGTGATATACATATTGAACCAACAGAAAATAGCTGTATCATACGAACACGTATTGACGGTATGCTGACAGAAAGTTTTAGGTTCAATAAAGATATCTACCCTCCTCTATCTTCTAGAATTAAACTTCTTTCAAACCTTGATATTGCAGAGAGACGTAAACCTCAAGATGGACGTTTCAGTGCCACAGTCTTACAAAAAACGTATGATTTCAGGGTTTCAACTCTTCCAATAATCAATGGAGAATCGATAGTTTTAAGAATTTTGGATAAATCTAAAGCTATGATCAAGCTTGAAGATGCTGGTATGAGCCAGAAAAACTTCAATATTTTTTCTGAAGCACTAAAAGTACCTTACGGCATAGTACTTGTAACAGGACCGACAGGAAGTGGTAAAACAACTACTCTTTATGGTGCACTTAACAATCTTAAAAGTATTGATAGAAAAGTAATTACAGTAGAAGACCCTGTAGAGTACCAGATGAACCTTATACAACAGGTTCAAGTTAATCAAAAAGTAGGCTTAACTTTTGCCAATACACTTCGTTCTATATTGCGTCAAGACCCTGATATCATTATGATTGGTGAGATTAGAGATCACGAAACTTTGCGTATTGCTATACAAGCTGCTTTAACAGGACACCTTGTTCTTTCAACACTTCATACAAATGATGCAATAAGCGCAATAACAAGAATGGCAGATATGGGAATAGAGCCATACCTTATCAGCGGATCATTAATTGCTATAGAGGCTCAAAGGCTTGTTAGAAAAATTTGCCCACACTGTAAACAAGCAGTAGAGATTCCAGAACATGCAATAGAAGAGTTACATCAATACTTGCCAGAAAATTACCAGTTTTACAAAGGTAAAGGGTGCAAAGAGTGTCATAGCACAGGGTACATTGGTCGTGAAATGATAAGTGAAGTACTTAGAGTTGATGATACTCTTTCAAGCCTGATTGCAAAAGAGGCTTCCAAGGCAGAAATATTGGAAGTTGCTTACAAAAATGGTTATGTATCAATGATCCAAGATGGTATAAACAAGGTACTTAATGGCACTACAACAATAGATGAAGTTCTTCGTGTTGCAAGGTTAACATAATGGAGATTTGTTTGTGAAATATTATCTAGCGACTATGCTATTGAAAGGAATTAAACAGAGTCATCTTGTAAAAGCAGAAGATAGAGCTGATGCCATAAATCGTATTAAAAAAGAGTACAAGGGAACTTTGTTAAAAGTTGAAGAGGTATCACCGCCTCTTGAAGATATCATAAAAGAGTATTTAAGTACTTTCCAATCATTGTTAGGAGCCCGTAAAGTACAAATAAAACACTTAATTGCTGCTATAAGACAATTGGCAGTAATGACAAATGCCGGAATCTCCATACACGATGCACTGCATGAAATTGCCAACTCTACAACAGATAAACAGTTAAAAAAGATTTTACTTGAAGCTTTCGAAGATATAAATGCCGGACTCAGCCTCTCTCATACATTTAACCGATATAAAACTAGTGTCGGTGGATTAACAATAGCAATGATAGAACTTGGTGAGCAGACAGGAAATATCTCAGAAGCACTGGCAAGTCTGGCAGATATGCTTGAAGAGATAGAAGACAATATAATGAAATTTAAAAAAGCTATGCGATATCCAATGATAACATTGGGAGCTATGGCAATTGCCTTTACAATTCTCATTTTGATGGTTGTTCCAAAATTCAAATCTATCTTTGAAAAATTTCATACAGAACTTCCTTTACCAACAAAAATCCTTCTAAGCATAGAAAGTGTTTTAAACAATTATGGGTTACTTGTACTAGGTGGATTGATTCTTACAACTACTATAACTATGTATTTGTATAGAAAAAATTATGACTTCAAATATTATGTAGATGCTTTTTTGTTAAAAATATACCTTATAAAAGATATTATATTTTTCGCCACTCTAAACCGTTTTGCAATTATCTTTACAGAACTTGTTCACGCAGGTATTCCTATTGCTGATGCACTTGATACTGCAACAAGTATGATCGATAATGCTATTTTAAAAGAGAAACTTGAAACTGTAAAAATCTCAGTTTCTAGGGGAGTTAGCTTAACAGAGTCATTCAAAGAGACAGGTGTATTTGAAAACATGATTATTCAAATGATAAATGCCGGAGAGAGCAGCGGACAGTTAGATAGCATGATGCGCAAAGTTACAGACTACTACAGAATGAGATTTAACTACATTCTAGACAACCTCTCATCTTATATAGAGCCTGTTATGTTAACAATTATAGCTGCACTTGTATTATTGCTTGCTCTGGGCATATTCTTGCCTATGTGGGATATGGCAGGAGCCGTCAATGGTCACTAAGGGCCTTTAGCTTTTCAAAAGTCTGATCTTTTTTCAAAAGACCCGCTTCATACAGAAACTGTGACGGCATAAAATTTGTATCTTTAAAACTATCATACTTTGCATACGAAAGATAGAGCAAATCTTTTGCTCTTGTCACAGCTACATAAAATAGTCGTCTCTCCTCTTCTATTTGACCAGCTTGACTTGCTAACTTGCGGTTAGGAAACCTGCCATCCATCAAATCAATAATATATACTTCACTAAATTCCAGCCCCTTGCTGGCGTGAACTGTTAAAAGGTTAACTCCCTCCCCTTCACTAAGCTCTTTTCCGCCAAGTACCATAGCATTAATAAATTTTTCCAAAGTGTTGTATGCATTAGCCAATTGAACAAGCAAACCGCCCTTTCGTTTAATTCGATCAAGTGCTTCATCTTTTTTTGCCTCATCAATTTCACCATTTTTAAGAGTAGCCCTTTTGCGTGCTAACTGCTCTATTATAAAACCATATGTAGCAGATGATAAAATGGTACGAATTATAGAAACAGGCTGTTTTTTAGCTTTCAGATCTTTAGCCAACTTGAAAAAGTCATAAATAAATCTTACTCCATCAGCATTAAGTGAAGGGTGCTTTAAAATTGGATGAGCCATAAAGTTTTCATCCAATCCAAGATGAGCAAATCTAGATACAGAACCAATCTGCGTAGGGTGATCAAAAAGTCCAAGCTGATAGTTTGTTGACCTTGTTTTAAATGGATTTGTCATAGATTTGGGATGAAAAATCCCCTCTAGCATATTCCCATCTCCAAGAGTTATCAACCCTTCAAAAAGCTCTTTTGCTGTAGCACTTCCTATCCCCTTGGCATACTCAAAAATATGGATAAATGCCATCATATCTTTAGGGTTAGCAATTAAAGTTGCAATATCAAGTGCCGCTTTTACCTCTTTTGCATCAAAAAAGCTTCTTCCTCCTTTACGTTTACAAGCAATGCCCTGCTCTCTTAGCATCGCTTCAACACCATCAGCAGATGCATTATTTCTAAAAATTATAGCTATCTCTTTATGAGGAGTTGTACTTCTGCGAATCATATGTGCAATAGTTTCATACTGCTGTAAAAGATTATCAAAAATAAGCAGTTTAGGCATTTGAGCATTGCCCTGCCTGACAACTTCAAGCTGTTTTGGGTATATGCGTTCATTATACTCAATTACACGGTTTGCCAACGATAAAATCGGTGCTGTAGATCGATAGTTCTTTGTTAGTGTAAATACTTTTGCATCAGCAAACTTCTTTGTAAATGAACCTATAATATTGATATTTGCACCATTAAAAGCATAGATACTCTGATCGTAATCACCTACACAAAATAGTGAAGGCGGCTCCATAGCATCTATCATTGATCCTTGAAGCTCATTAGTATCTTGATATTCGTCAATAAGCACCTCTTTAAAAGGAAGCTCACTCTCTTTAACTGCTTCTCTCATCAAGATAAGAAGATCGTTAAAGTTTACAAAACCGTAAGACTCTTTAGTCTCTTCAAACTCTCTGATAATATCAAGATAAATTTCAATAAAAGGCTCCTGCCCCTCGTGCCTGCGATTTAGCCAACTCTCAAAATCTTCCATCGTAGCATTTTGATATAGAGAATAGAGATCATAAAGAAAGTTTGCAGAAAATGGTTGACCCTCAGCTTGCAAATGATGAAACTGCCGTTTATCATAGATACTTCTAAAAAGTGTTTTAAGTTCACTTGGCTGCTTTAAAATAATTTGGCGATCCATCTTTTTTAGCCATCTATAGCTTACAGCGTGAAAAGTTCCCGCCTCAATTCGAGTTGCAACCTCTTTACTAAAGTAACCCGCAACACGTTCAACCATTTCTGCTGCCGCCTTGTTGGTAAATGTAAGCAGTAAAATCTCTTCAGGCTTAACTCCCTCTTTTAACAGATACCCAATACGACCAACAATAGTCGAAGTTTTACCTGTACCGGCGGAAGCAATAATAAGATTATGACCAAATGGTGCTTTTGCAGCTTGAAGCTGTTCTGGATTAAGTCTACTTAATGGCATGAATTTCTTTTTATTTTCTATTTTTTAACGCGAATATTACCCTTCCTTCGATATAATCACGATTAATTTTAAAGTTTACGAGGTTAATCTATGAGTGAAAAAAAAGGATACAATCCCCACGAATTTGAAGAGAAATTTTATAAAATCTGGGAAGAGCGTGGCTACTTTGAAGTAGATGGTAACAAAAATATTCAAAAAGAGGGCAAAAACTTCTCTATTATGATGCCTCCTCCTAATGTTACAGGAAGCTTGCACATTGGACATGCTCTAACCTTTACACTGCAAGATATCATTGTCCGATACAAAAGAATGGATGGATATAAAACACTCTGGCAGCCAGGTACTGACCACGCAGGTATTGCTACACAAAATGTTGTTGAAAAGCAGTTGCTGGCTGAAGGTAAAACCAAAGAGGAGCTTGGACGAGAAGCATTTTTAGAGCGTGTATGGAAGTGGAAAGAGCATAGCGGCGGTATGATTGTTCATCAAATGCGTAAACTTGGCGTATCTCCAGCTTGGAGTCGTGAGCGTTTTACAATGGATGATGGACTAAAAAATGCTGTTAAAAAAGCTTTTGTTCAACTTTATGATGAAGGGCTTATAGTTCGTGGAAACTATATGGTTAACTGGTGTACTCACGATGGCGCACTAAGCGACATTGAAGTTGAGTATGAAGAGCATAATGGTAAACTCTACCACATCCGCTACCCTCTTGTAGATGAAGAGGGATGTGTCATCGTTGCAACTACACGTCCAGAAACATACTTTGGCGATACAGCTGTTATGGTTCATCCTGATGATGAACGTTACAAACATTTAATAGGTAAAAAAGTTCGATTGCCACTGATTGATCGTGAAATCACTATAATTGCTGATGAACACGTAGATATGGAGTTTGGTACCGGTGTGGTTAAAGTTACTCCAGCACACGACCCTAATGACTATGAAGTAGGAAAACGCCATAATCTTGAGTTTATAACAGTATTTGATGAAAAGGGAATTTTAAATAAATTTGCCGGAGAGTTTGAAGGTCATGAACGGCTTGATGCACGTGAAAAGATTGTTGCACGCTTGGATGAAGAAGGATTTATTGAAAAAATAGAAGAACATCAGCATCAAGTTGGTCACTGCTACCGATGCCATAATGTTGTTGAGCCTTACATCTCTAAACAGTGGTTTGTTAAAAAAGAGGTAGCTACAAGAGCTATTGAAAAAGTAAATGCAGGAGAAGCTAAATTTTTCCCGCCACACTGGATCAACAGCTATAATGCTTGGATGAATGATTTGCGTGACTGGTGTATCAGCCGTCAGTTATGGTGGGGACACCGCATACCGGTATTCTACTGCGATGAGTGTGGTCATGAGTGGGCAACAAGTGAAGATGATCCACAAAGTTGTCCAAAATGTGCATCTTCTAAAATACATCAAGATCCTGATGTATTAGATACTTGGTTTAGTTCAGCTCTATGGCCTTTCTCTACACTTGGCTGGGGTAATGGCGATGCATTGAAAAACAGCAAATGGTTTGAAGGTGATCTATCAAGCTTCTACCCTAATGACTTGTTAATTACCGGATTTGATATTCTCTTCTTCTGGGTTGCCCGTATGATAATGATGGGCGAACACTTTATGGGTGAACTACCATTTAAAGATATCTATCTTCACGCCCTGGTGCGTGACGAGCACGGAAACAAGATGTCAAAATCGCGCGGTAACGTCATAGACCCACTTGATACAATAGAAGAGTATAGTGCCGATGCACTACGCTTTACATTGGCAGTCCTTGCTGTACAGGGGCGAGATATTAAACTAAGCCAAGAGAAACTTGAACTAAGCCGTAACTTTACAAACAAACTTTACAATGCAGCAAAATATCTGCAAATGAATGTAGAAACATTTGATAATCTTGAAAATATTGAGGTTAAAACACCTCTTGGCAAATATATGCTGTCACGCTTTGCTCTTGCAGTTGAAGAGACAAGGAGCTTTATAGATCAGTATAGATTTAATGATGCGGCAACAACACTTTACCGATTCTTATGGGGAGAGTTCTGCGACTGGGGAATTGAACTTAGTAAAGCAAGCAAGACAAGTGTAGCAGAGCTTGGAGCAATATTTAAAGAGGCTATGAAACTGCTTCATCCATTTATGCCGTTTATTACAGAATATCTGTGGCATCAACTCTCAAATACATCTGTAGAAACAGAGAGTTCAATTATGGTACAACCATACCCTGCTGATCTAAAAAGAGATGAAGCAATAGAAAAAGAGTTTGCAAACATCATTGAAGCAATTGTATCTATTCGCCGCGCAAAAGCAACTGTTGATATGCCGGGTAAAAAAATTGAAATTGCTTACATTAAAGCAGACGAGCCAATGGATGACAAACTTGCAACTCCATTTATTAAACTGCTCGCCAAAACAGAAAATGTTGAGTTTGTAGATCAAAAGGTTAAAAACGCCATTACAGATGTAAGCGACCATATGGAAGTTTACCTGCCACTAACAGGTATAGATTTAAAACCAATTTTAGAAAGACTTGAAAAACAGCAGGCAAAACTGACTAAAGAGGTAATTAAATTATCTAATATGTTAAAAAATGAAAAATTTGTTGCCAATGCTCCAGCACACGTTGTTGAAGAGAATAGAAAAGCTTTAGAAGAGGCAGAAACAAAACTTAAAAAAGTTGAAGCAGAGCTACTGCAACTAACTCAAATATAATGCAATCTCTCCTTTTTTAAGGAGAGATTGTTCTTTTTAAACTATCTCATCAAATAGCTCTTTAAAATCAAACTCTATTTCGCAACCGTTTAGATTAAAAATATAACTATCTTTTTCAAAAATACCATCCAATAAAAATTTATCATCTTTCAGTTTTAAAATTTCAGCACTAAAATCAACTGGATCAACCATTACATAGTAAGGAACTCTCTCTTGCTCATAAATAAGTTTTTTCAAGCCTAAATCTTTACTTTTAGTAGATGGAGAAAGAATTTCAAATATAATTTCAGGAGTCTTTGAAACAAATGCGCCCTTCTTTTTTTGATCACAAACAACCAATACATCAGGTCGGACAACTATATCTTCTTTGATTTTCCAATCCATTTCATAAACAGCTTTGCACCTTTTGCAATCTTTTAGCTTTGAGTGCAATTGATATATTGCTCTTACACCTATCTCTTGATGAACAAAATTAGGAGAAGACATAGCATAAGGTATGCCATATATCAACTCCCAATCCCCTTCCCACTCTTTATAATCATCATAGGTATAGTGCGGTAAAAACTCTTTTTTTATTGCAACAGACATAATTTTTACCTCTACTTTCAAAAATTATCTTAATTGCTACTCAAATATAATAACACACTTTTGACATAACCTCAAACCAATCTCTACTAAAGTGCTTTTTTATAAAACTCTCTTTATGAGGCAGAGTGCAAGAAGAGCAGTTTAAATGTACTACACCATCATGTTCGATGGTTGAACTGTCTTTAGCATTTATAGAGCATTTACTCTTTATTGTCAACCCATCTCTAAACTCTAACCCATTATCATCAAATCTAAAGTATGGACAAGCACATAAATAGCAGTTTAGCGACTCCATTTCGTGGCACTTTCTGTTTTCAGCATATAAAGGACAAAAATCTGGCTCATTTTTTACCATATTTTCAAATCTGAAATACTCTATAATCTCATCATCACTTAAGTGCGATAACTTATCTACTATCTTTTTATGCTTTTTACCGTGAGCTTCAAACCAATCTAAATATCCCATATTTTTACCATCTCCAAATAATCGATATTATCTATTTTATGACCTAAAATTTCTCCAACAACCCTAATGACACCTGCGTGCGTACAAATGAGTATCTCTTTCTCTTTTGGTAGTTCACTTAAGAAACTCTCTACTCTACTATAAAAGCTATTCTTGTCTTCTTTGCAGATAAACCTGTGCCAACTATCCATACTATTTAAAAATTTACTATCAAAGGTATCAAGCTTAGAAATTTCATCAAAACTCTTACCCTCTATATGATCTTTAAATGCAACCTCTTTTAGTCTATCATCCAAAATAAATTCTTTAAAACCCAACTCTTTTAAAGTATTGATAGCTCTTACAAGGGTAGAACTATATACACTGTCAAAACTTAGTCTCTTTATCTCGTTTGCTTTTGTTTGATCCCAAAAGTTTAAATCTATATCTATATCACTCCAACCAATATAACGCTTTTGATACTTTTTACCTAAAGAGGCGTGTCTAATAAGAGTCAAAGACATAGTATTACCCCTGTTAGTCCTATTACCTCTGCAAACTCTAATGTAGTTCCCATAACATCACCATTTGCAAATCCTAGTCTATAGATGATATATTTTGCAACAAAAAAAGAGATTAAAACCATAAATAGCAAAAGTATCACGGCTTGTAATCCTGCGATATTGTATAAAATCAAAGTATAGAGTGCAGTAGCAAACCAAAATATCTTTCTATCAAAAGATGCTTTTAAACTCTCTAAAAACTTTGATCTAAACTCTAAAACCCTAAATAGAACTAAAAGCCCAACTCTACTAGAGATTGCAACTACAACTAAAAACAGATACTTTTTTGTCAAAAATAGATAAACAATAGATGCTATCTTTACAATTAATAAACTAACTCCCCATAAAACACCCATCGCACCTACTGTAGGCTCTTTGATTATCTCATACGCATCTTTACTAGAGTGTGAAGCATAAATTGCATCTGCTACATCAATTACAGCTTCTGTATGCAAAAATCCATAAAGCCACATATATAAAACTGCCGCTATCAATGCTCCATACCAGTGTAAACTCTCTAAAACACCAAAAGCAAAAATAGTCAAATACCCTAAAACTGCTCCAACAAAAGGAAAGAATAGAAGCATAAATTTTAAAATATCACTTTTAGTTAAATCATCACTCTCTTTAAACCTAATAGGCAAAATTGAAAAATATGATACAGACAGTTTTAATCCTAAATATATATCTTTTAACAAAACAACACCCCTAAAGATAGAGTAACTATTATAAAAATATCCAATCTCTTTTTTATTTTTAAAGCTCTATAGATATCTTCACGCTTAATCTCTTCTCTTCCATCGCCAAAGTATGGCTTGTTTACTATTTGTCCAAAGTAACTTGTAGCTCCTCCAAGTTTAATGCCCAAAGCCAAAGCAATAGCAGATATTGGATAACCTGCATTTGGACTTTTGTGAAGTTTACCAAACTTCCAAAGCTTTAGAATTGCCCTTTTGCTCATAAAAAGTAAGCTTATCAAAATAGCTGTAATTCTAGATGGGAGTAAGTTAGCTACATCATCAAGCTTTGCACTAAATTTACCAAAGTTTGCATAACGGCTATTTTGATACCCAACCATAGAGTCAAGTGTATTTATAGCTTTATAAACAAATGCTCCAGTAAGTCCAAAAACAGCCAGATAAAATAGCGGTGCTATTACACCATCACTTAGATTTTCTGCATAAGTTTCAATAGCTGCTCTGTTTATCTCACTTTGTGTTAGATTATCGGTATCTCTGCTTACTAAAAATCTTATCTCTTCTGGATGGTTAATAACCCTTTTTACACTCTCATAGAGCATATTGTTGGCTATTGCCATAGAACCTAAACCTGCAGCTGCTAATACCCCAAAACTTCCAAGAGATAGTAAAATATTTTCTAAAATATAGCTAACCACTCCAACAATCAAGACTAAAGATACTCCAAGAGCAGCACCTGCAAAAACGCTATCTTTATAAAACTTACTCTCAAACCACTTTATATAGTTACCCATCAAAACTACAGGATGGGTAATTTTAAACTCTCCAAATATTAAATCTATCACATAAGCAATCAAAGCTATTTCAAGATACACCATCAAATTCTTTTAACCCAACACCTTTTTCCATCAAAGACAAGTCCAAAAGCTAAAATATTGTTATATCCTCTTTTTTTAACTAAAGAGATGTAACTATGCTTTTTTATCTGCTCTATAGCCTTATTTAGTGCATCATCTTTATCTTCTTCTTCAAACTCATCTATAGCTTTTAGCTCCATTACAATGGCAGGTTTTTCTTTGTCAGTTTTATGTAGCAAAATTATGTCAACCCTACCATACCCTGCTTCACTGTTTGAGATGATCTCATACTCATAACTTAAATTTGTAAGCACTCCAAGTAAAAACATATGGTAGCTATTTTCATTTTTTGTATCAAAGTAACTGACACTGTCTCTTAAAAGGTATGAAAATAGTTTTTCAAAGAGTTTAATTTCACCATTTACCAAAGCTTGTAGCAACTCATTTATATCTTGATTATTAAAACTATCTCTTACATATGATTTTATAACATCTCTAAAAATCATTCTACACTCACTATTTGTTGGCTCAAGCTTACAAAATAGTGCATCTTCATCATCTACTGTTTTTATATACTTCTCTTTACACTTTAAATATCCACTAAAAAACAAAAATGAAAAGAGATTATCTTTTTGATAAAGCTCACCATCTCTAAAAGAGAGATTTTCATTTATCTGAATTTCTATAGATTCATTTTTTAAAAGCTTCTCTAAATTGGTTCTAAAATCTTTAGATTTGCCTATTAAAAATCTTATGAAATCATTTGAGCTTGTATTTGCCCAGTAGGCTTTAAATTTTTTCTCTACTACAAAGTTTAAGATACTCCAAGGATTAAAAATTAGAGTATCTTTGCCAAATATGTAGCCATTGTACATCTTTATAGCTTTTTCATGTAACTCTTTTTCTATTTTGTACTCTTGCATCAATCTTATAGTTTCATCTTTAGTAAATCCACAAGCAGTAGATAATTCATCTTCTAAAATTGTAAGATTTCTTAAGTTATTTAAACCGCTAAACATACTCTCTTTACTAATTTTTAGTATTCCTGTAATTAGTGCTTTTTTTACATAAAGATCATTATCTTTAAAGACTGCTGTAAAAAGATTTCTGAAAAAGTTTATAGCCTTATCATAGTAGTTCTCTAAGTATGCTGTCTGAATTGGAGTATCATACTCATCTATTAGAACTATGCAGGGAGTATTGTAGTATTTAGTTAAAAGAACAGATAGAGCTTTTAGGGAGTTTTCATAATATGCAAGTGAGGCTTGACCTTTTAAAATATTTTCTAAATATACTTTATACTCAATCTCATTTTCAATCTCTTCAACATTAATACTATCTAACAATCTTCTAATCTCAACTTTAATAGTACCCTTTATCTTCTCTATCATTAGATCATAATTTAACTCTCTTATATCTTTAAATGTTAAGTATATTACAGGGTATTTACCAAAGTGGTTTTTAAAAAAATCACTATTGTAAATATAAGTATTCTTAAAAAGATGTTCTTTTTTTTCTTGGTTTGAAAAGAAATATTTCAGAGTTGTTAAAAAGAGAGTTTTTCCAAAACGACGGGGTCTTGGCATAAGCACTATCGAACCGTCTGTTTTAAAAAACTCTTCTATATACTTAGTTTTATCTATATAGTATTCATCATTTTCTATCAAAACCTTAAAATCACTTCTTCCTATGGGGATCTTTTTCATTTTATTATCTCCTTGCAACTCTACTTAATTATACTATCTCTTTAATAACTCTATCTATATCCAAAAATTTTTCCATCTCTTTTACGAAGCTATCAATTTCACTTTTTTGATAAGCTTTAAATGATTCATCTTCAAATATTGCGTGTACAAATGTACCTTTTATATTGCCTTTTTCAAAAAAGAGTGGATACTTTTTACTTATACCATTGTGTATCTCAAAACCATCTAACTCTTTGTTAAAAATCCTATATTTTCCTCTTTTAACAATTTTTTTATTTTGGAAATAGATAGTATCATCTATAAATCCAAGCCCTCTCATCTCTTTGGTAGATGACTCAATGGAGTCTTTGTCAATGAGCTTTTCAAACATCATCTCATATCCACCGCAAATACCTAAAATCTCCCCTTTTCTGCTCTTTAGCCTACTATCTAATCCTGTCTTTTTGAGCCACTGTAAATCACTCATTACCAATTTTGAACCAGGCAGTATTACTAAATCGTAACTATCTAAAGGTATGTTTGACTTTATAAAATCAACTTCAATATCACTTCTGACAATCAAAGGTTCAAAATCGTTATAGTTACTCATTGTAGGATAGGCAATTATGGCTACTCTTTTAGTTGTATTCTCTTTTCTTTGTGTATAATTTAGCAGACTTTGAGAATCTTCAAAACCAAGATTGAGAGGTCTATAAGGTAATACTCCAAGAACAGGTATTTTAAACCTCTCCTCTATAATCTTGACCCCATCATAAAAGAGACTCATATCACCTCTAAATTTATTTACTATAACACCTATTACACTGTCTCTTAACTCTTTTGGCAAAAGATTATAGACTCCATAGATAGAGGCAAAGACTCCACCTTTTTCTATATCTGCTACTAAGATAATTTTGGTATTAAACTCTTTGGCTACAAATATATTTGATAAATCTTTATCCATCAAATTTAGCTCAACAGGGCTACCTGCTCCCTCTGCTACCACAATATCGTAAGCTTTATCCAGATATAAAAACGCCTCTTTTACAATTGGTTTTAGAGAGTCTAAATCTTTGTAATACTCTCTTACACTTTGGACGGATATAGCTTGACCTTTAACTATTAAAGATGCACTATTACCTCTTCCAGATTTAAGCAATACTGGATTGTTGTGCCAAGAGCTTTTTATACCAAGAGCTTCAGATTGGAAATATTGTGCAATTGCAATCTCACTATTATCATTGGCAACTCTTGCATTATTTGAGACATTTTGAGCCTTAAATGGAGCTACACTAAAACCTCTTTGTTGTAGCAGTTTAGAGAGTATTAGTGTAACTGTAGATTTACCAGCATCACTGCTTGTACCAAAAATTGAGATGTTAGAAGGCATATTTTAATACTGTTACATCAATAACTATCTGCATAAAATGTTCCTATTGATATTAACTAAATTTAATATTAGGGAAATTGTTGATCATAGACTCAATCTAAAGAAAAAAAATTACATATTTTATTGGCTTCTTCACATTCACTACATACTTTTTCCAGATTGTCTGTTATTCGTTGAGCATAAGTTTTATAAATTTTTAAATCTTTTTTTAATTTTTTCATTCCTTCTCTATCAATATATGAGGCATATCCTAAATCAAATAATCTGTTAATTACATCATTAATATCTTCAAAATCAAAATCACTTGGTAAATCATTAAAAATGTTTTCTATTCTATCATGTGTAGCTAATATCCAAGTTTCTGTTGAAGTAGTTGAAAGTAATAAATATATTTCATTAGGAATCTCTTCTTCTCCTAACCAACTTAAAATAGCTTTTTGTGCAAATTGTTTCCTTGAATTTTTTGTTAAACCTGTTGAACTATTGTACCTTGGAATTAAGTCAGTTATATATTCAATAATATCAGTATCCATTTGAATAATCAAACCATTTGCATTAGATATTTTTAATAATGCTCTCCAATTTCTTTTTTGTATTAACTTAGCAAATGGATTATCGTCTGTATCAGCATTTTTACCATAAACTTTACACCATTTTCTAACTTCTTCCCAACCATGACTAGGATAACGATATGTAGTAGCATCTCTTTGTGGTGCAAGTTCTTGAATTTCTATAGTATCATTTATGTTTTCAGAAATATTTTTTGCTATTTTATCAATAACTAATATATCAGTAGGTCCTTCACAAACAAGTAAATATTTCTTTGACATTAAAAACCTTTAGGTAATCCACCAATAGCTCCAGACAGCCATATCTCTGATAATTTCAAACCATAATATTTTTCTTCCCATTCCTCTTTAGTTGTTCCTTGAGGTGGTTTTATCTGTTTAAATTCTGTTTTTCCTGCTTCATTTCTAGCAACAACAAATAATCTATGATTAGGATCAAATAAGTCGATAGAATCTAATGCAGTAGGATTATGAGTTGTTAAAAAAACCTGTTTTTCAGGATGTTTTTTTAATATATCTACTATCTGATTCATTAATTCTCTAACAAGACCAGGATTTAAAGTATTATCAATATTATCAACTGCAAAGATATCAGGAGTATTTTCATGTATTAAAAGTACAAGAACAAATAAAATATATAAAGCTCCTTCACTAACATCATAAGCATAAAGATCATTAAAATTTGTTTTCATAAATTTATCTTTATAAGTTACCAATATATTGCCTAAAATACTCTGTTCAGGAGCTATATCTGTATTAATTTGATCTGTTACACCAATAGATTGAAACCAATCAAGTAGATGAAAGAAGCGTTGCAATTCATGACGACTATTATTATTCAAAATATCAGTTAATGCTTTTGCCAATCCTCCACCATATAAGCCTAAAGGTTCCTGAAAACTATTATCACTAGCAACACCTCTTAAAATAGGTGTAGAAGGAGAAAAAATAGCAAATTCACTCAATTTATTTATAATATTATTATGTGAACCTTCATAATTTTGAATAATACTTATTATGCTTCTATTTTGTGTGATTTTAGGGATTGATTCTTTAAATAATGTTGCACCTGCTCTAGAACGTCCAGCAATCTTTTTATTATTCTTTAATAATTTTTCAGAAAAGTAAGATAAAGATTCTTTATTTGTATTAAGTTTGAAATTATAGTAAAAATCTTGCATTTTAATAGCTAACTCAAAATAATTTTTTCTTTCTACATTTCTAAATGAGCTTCTTAAAATTTCTGGTGAAGAAAGTCTAGCACCTCTTGATGAAAGCTTTTTATAATCAATTCCACCCTCTGCTGAAGCTGAAATCATTGCTAAAGCTTCTAAAAAATTACTTTTACCTGCTCCATTAGTACCAATAAAGATATTGAGTTGCCCAAGATTGAGAGTTTGGTTTTCTATTGATTTAAAACCTTTGATCTCAATTTCTTTAATAATATCCACATTATTTCCTAATATTATATTAGATAATATCTAAACCTTAGTATTATACTATAGTTAAATTTATCTATAGTTAAATTTATCCAATAAGTTGCAGTTAATTTATTTATTTATTTTGTATTATTCTTTGCATCTTTAACACTTTTAATCTATACCATCCAAAGCCTTTTTTAAAACCCTTAAATCTCTCATCTCTTTTACAGCTACTCTTATGTGGTAACTATCTAAAAAATCAAAGTTACTGCAATCTCTAACCATTATCTTATAAGGCTCAAAAAAAGATTGAAACCTACTAGCATCTATTTCTAGCTGAGATAATATAAAATTTGCTTGTGATGGATATATCTTTTTGACTATAGGTGAACTTTTTAGTATCTTGGTCAAATACTCTTTTGAGGCAACATTTGCCAATTTTGAGCGTTTGTCAAAAGAGTTGTCTTTAAGAGCAGATATGATGTAAGCACTGTCAAAAGATGATATTTTCCAAAGTGGCTCTTTTAAACTTAGCTTTTGTATTGCATCTTTGTTTGATACTACTACTCCTACCCTAACACCGGCACAAGCATAATATTTAGTTAAAGATTTAACTATATACAGGTTTTCAAAACTCTCAATATATTTTGTGGCAGAGCCGCAGTTACAAAAGTCTAAAAATGACTCATCTACAATAACTTTACAACTCTTGCTCTTCCAAAGATCTAAAAGAGGCTTGATATCATAAAATTTTCCATCTGGAGTAGAAGGGTTTACAAAAATTACTATGCTACCATTTGAAGGCTCTTTGTCTAAATCATCAAATCTATTAATATGCTCTATTTTAAAGCCGTACTTTAACGCAACTCTTTTGTACTCTAAGTATGCAGGGGAGTAGATAGTGCAAACTTTTTCAGCCCGGCAAGTTGCAAGCTCTCTAAGAAGAGAATCTATTGCTACACTAGCACCATTAAAAAGCTCTATATTACAGCTGCTAACATCATATCTTTTAGCAATTACAGAGATAAGCTCTTCATAATTTGGATATGAATCTATCTTTAAACTATTAAAGTCAACATCAATTTTTGGCTTAATAAAATTGATATTTGATGATAGATCTATTATATCTTCTAAATTAGAGCCAATTTTCTTGGCAAAGTTAGCAACATCTCCACCGTGGGCAAACTCTGTCACTTAAGCCTAACTCCCAACCCAAATTTTACTTCATATACCTCATCACAAATTGATGTCAGCTTTTGTCCTACTATTCCTGTTCTATCTACAAACTCTCTACTGACTTTGTCTATAGGTATCACTCCAGAACCTACCTCATTTAAGACAAACAAAATATTTGCATCACACTTAGAAAGTGTTTCTAACTCTTGTAAAACCTCATCTTGAGACCAACTAATAGTGTTTAATATCCACATACTCATACAATCTATTAAGTATGTATGACCACTGCTAATAACACTATTTAGATGCCTACTCTCCTCTATAGTGATAAAACTATCTCCCCTGCTATCTTGATGATTATCTATCCTTTGTTGCATTTGCAAATCGCCAAAGCTATTATCATAAGTAGCAATGTAGTATGGCTTTTTTTCATTAGAGATGGCCAAAGCCCTATCTTGAGCCAATTGACTCTTTCCAGATTTTTGACCACCGAAGTATAAGACTTTGATCATTAAATCTTATCTCAAAAAGTTCTCTATCTCTTTTGTAATAGGCTCTTTTGATAAGCCATTTAGTAGTCCATAAACCAAAGCTCCTCCAGCTCCTACACCCTCTTTTGCTTCACCTTCATCATAGAGTTTAAGAGCAGGATGATTAGAATGACTAAAATCAAAATCTGCATAATAGCCATCTATTTTAAAATCCAACATTTCCAAAAGTGCTTTAAGATTACTGTTTTTATCATTAGCTACCCACTTGGTAGTACATAAAGCACAGTTGTTAAGCTCTAACTCTATACCAAGCTCTTTTGCTAAAGAGTTAGCTACTAAAAGTACACCAGCCATCTGTGTACCTCCTGCCAAAACTACATCAAATCTATCCCTGCAACCAAGAATAAATCCAGCATTGAAAATAAGCATATTATCAGAAGCTTTACCCAATCTATCAAATATAGTATCACTATCTTTAATATTTGATAGAGTTTTTTCTATAGTTGTTTTGCGTACAGAGTTAGGTACTTCTTTAAAACTTGAGCTAAAAAACTTTTCAGCATTATAACCCAAAGCCAAAGCTGTAGTAGTAGCTGTAGTAGTTCCAGATGGAACACTCTCTGCCAATATTACATAGTCTCCATCTGGTGTATACTCTTTTCCAAACTTAAACCCTTTTTCAAAAACCTCTTTTGCATCTATATTTGCACCCTCATCAATTCTTCCACTAGGAGGTATATCAAAGCGGTGAATGGTATTTGGTACTTTTGGCTCTACTTTTAATCCTAAATTTAAAAACTCTATTGTTTCAAATGGATTTAGCAGATGAATAGCTCTAGTGATCAAAGCCGGTGTAGGTACTCCTGTTGGAGTCTCTGCTATCTCTGTAAGACTAAAAACTTGACCTGTTGCTACAAATTCTCCATCAAGAGTTGGTGTCAGATATATAACTCCTGGTATTCCAGCTTGAGTAATCCCAGGTATATCGGCTGTTTGTGTATTTGACAAAGAGAGCATAAATGTAGCTTTTTTACTTTTAAGTCTATCTATATCCCCTCTATTTTTTGTAATTTGCTTTATCATAAATTTTAAATCTCCTTTTAATAGTCTGCAATTGAAAAATATTTTGTAGTTTACTTTTTCTTAACGTATTTTGCACTTAAATTATAAAATATCTCAAGAAGCTCTTTATAGTCTCTATTTCCAATATATCTTGTAGCAGCATAATATAAAGAGACAAATTTCATATACTCCACAAACTCTTTTAAGCAAATTTCTTCGCTATATCCATTAAACAGAGCTTTTAATTTATCTTGATTTAAATTTAAATTATCTATACACCAAGATATAGCTACAACTCCTAAATCAAAATATCTATCACCCATTGATGCATCGCTAAAGTCATATACACCACTCAATCTATTGCCAATAAATTTAACATTATCTCTAAATAGGTCTGCGTGGATTAAAGTATCAACTTTAGGATTGCACTCTATAAAATCAAGACACTCTTTAATTGGAGCAATATTATATTTATCTACCAAAGACTCTAAACTATCTTTACTATATTTGCCACTATCTAACTCAAAATCAAACTCAATCCTGTGCAATTTAGCTAAAAACTCTCCAATAGCCTCTACCTGAGCCGGTGTAGTCTCTTTTAAACTATTGCCTGGTATCTGCTCATAAACTAAAACCTCTCCCCCGTCTATTTCAAAGCTATCTACAATTTTTGGCACCAATAGATTGTGCTTTATCATCTGCTGATGTAGTTTTATCTCTTTATCTATTTGAGTTTTAGATCTATCATCAAATATTTTTAGAACAAACTGCTTACCAAGAAGATATACACTTTGACTCACTCCATCACTTGTTGGGATTAAAGAGAAGTTTTGATACCTTTTTGGCAAGAGAGATTTTTCTATTTTATATTTAACTCCCATCAAAAAACCTCTCAATAATCTTAGGATTGACTCTAAATAGAGTATGCAAATATGTCCCAAAGACTTTTTTTTGATTAGTAGCCCAACTTCCCACCTCTCCTTTAGAGCCTACTCTTTTATATAGAGTATCAAACCCCTTCTTGAGTGTAGAAACAGTTGGTTTTGTGTAGTGGAATGCGTGCCCCTTGACTCCATCACTGTTATAGTAGTATCCAAGTCTGGCAAACCTATTCCCAAGCTCAAACTCTATATCTAAAACTCCACTCATTACCTTATCATCTACCTTTTTAGATAGATATAAAAGTCCTGCACACTCTGCATATATTGGCTTTGTTTTACTATGTTCAACAATTGAGTTTTTGAAACTGTTTGAATGTTTTATTCTATTATAGGCATCAACACTCTCTACATAACCACCAGGAATATAGAGAAAGTCTGTATCATTTGGAACTGCTTCATCTTTGGTACTGTCAATTACTACTACCTCTTTAAACATCTCTTTTAAAAACTGCAAATTATCATAGTACAAAAATGAGAAGTTCTCATCATTTACAATGGTAATCTTTTTATCTAATCTTTTAAATTTTGGAAATGGATAAGAGTTTTTGACTCTTTTTTTATGAGTTTCAGCAATTTTAGAAAGCCTGTATATATCTATATGCTCCAAAACCTCTTTAGAGATAGCTTCAATCTTTGATAAATCTCTTAAATCCAATCCCAAGTGGGTGTCTCTTAAGCTTTCCAAATCTTTTCTTATCCATCCTAAAACCTCTATTTGATGGAACTCTTTAGAGATTAAGTTTTTAATAAGCTCATAGTGACTCTTTGATGAGACTCTATTTATTACAACAGCTTTGATTGTATTATCTTTTCTATACTCAAGTAACCCCTTTAATAGTGCTACAATTGTAATGTAACTCCCACTTCCATCTAAAAGCATCACTACCGGAGTATCTAAGTCTCTTGCTATGGAGTAGGTACTACAGCCTCTATCATCTCCATCATAAAAGCCCATAACCCCTTCAATTACAGCCCACTCCTCTGTGGCATAATGATAGTAAATCCACTCTACTTGCTCTTTACTCATCATAAAGGAATCAAGGTTGATTGACTCTTTGAGAGCTACTCTTTTGTGAAATTGAGGATCTATAAAATCAGGACCAACTTTAAATGGTCTAACGTTACCTCTAAAGTGGTAAAGCAAAGCTGTAGTGAGTATTGTTTTACCTCTATTTGACCCACAAGCTGATATAGCAACTCTTTTCATATTTTGTCTTAGTTAAATCTTACAAAATGGATTTCTTGGTTTAAGCTCTATTGCATACCCTAAAATAGAAAGTATATTATCTAGGGTTGCAACGCTAATATTTCCAAAATACCCATTTTCAAGCTTTGAAAGTGTTGTTCGGCTAAGTCCTGCCATCTTGGCTAGCTCCTCTTGTTTTAGCCCTTTCTCTTTTCGCTTTATTCTAATAACTTCTCCAATTTCTGATAACATCATCATCTATCTCCTTAATCGGAATTTCTAATAATGACAACTTCCAACTATCTATCATTCTCTTACCTATCTTGTTAAAATGAGGATTCTCTTTAATGTAAATTTCAAGCTCATCTATTGAACTTTCAAGAGCTTTTTTACACTCTTCATAGAAAAGTGTAGCTTTTGTTTTAGATAAATTGCAATGCTTTACGCCAAAATTGATAAGTTCATTTTTAGTGTGCCATATCTTTTTACCATTTAGTGTCAAAGCTGGTTTATCTTTAAAAATATAAGCAGTAGTTGTAACAATATCATAAGCAGGTGCAAATCTAATCTCACTAAAGTCATCATTAAACAAAAGTCCAAAATTTTTAAGATGTGCATCTCCATTTTTTAATAAATAGTTCATCACCACAGTTTTAAAAAAATATTCCATCGATTTTGTACTGTTTGTTACAAAAGAGTTAATGACTTTTGCAACCTGTTCATAGCTTCCTTGATATTTACTGTTTCTATTTTTATCCATCAAAGATAAAACCTCTTCAAACCCATAAACTAAATCTCCATCATAAATAAATTTTTCAACTATCAAAAATCTTCTGTTTTTAGAAAGATATATATTTGGAATAGGCACACCCGCTTTTTGAACAGCTTTTAGACAAAAATACTCATTTTCAGCCAAATTTTCGAACTCATCTCCCCAAGTTTTGACAATATACTCTTTTAAATCTAGTCTCTCTTTATCTCTTATTAAAGCAATAGTTTTAGGTTGAACTCCTGAGATAGCATTTTTATCTAAAAATTGATTTAGTAGATAGTTAAAAGTATCTTGCGTATCATTATTTAAAATTTCATCAATATCTAAAAAATCAAAATTTAGTTTTTTATTTTCACTTTCAAAAGTTATTCGTCCATCTATATTTGGAGATAAAAGAGAAAATAGAAGATAATCATCAATATACCCATACTCTTTTGTCAAAAGATTTTTAAATATTTCAAAAAGATAACCCTCTGGTAAAAATGTCTCAAAATATGGTGGAAATCTATACTCCCAACTATAAATTTTCTGTGTATTTGGAAGAGAAAGAGATATAGAGTTTTCCAATTCAAGATTTTTATAATTTAAAAAGTATCTTTTTTTATCGTATATAAAATCTGCAATCTCTATATCTGAATGGAATATTTTGATCATTTTTCCACTTTATGTTCATTTTACTTAACATTATAGTCAAATATATATATTTTGTAAAGTATTTTAAACATATAAACCCAAAGAAACGACTCTTTTCAACTTAGTCCTTTTTTAACTCTCCACTTAAATCATACTTGTTTAGATAGCCTCTAGGAGTGAGTAATAGTCCATTTTTAGTGAGCTTTGTATTTGAATTGCCAACTAGTATTAAAGTTGACATTGTAATATCTGGATGCTCTATATCTTTATCAATTAAATCTTGACTATTTGTGATAGTAACTCTCTCTTTGGCTCTTCCTACATTTGAAGCAATTACTACCGGCCTATCGTCAACTTTTGATAACTCTTTTAGAAAATCTCTATATGGCTCTACTCTTGTTTTTGATTTTGGATTATATATTCCAATTACAAAATCACCCTCTAACGCTAACCTAACTCTTTTTTTGATTAACTCTTTATCTGTAAGTCTGTCCGATAGTGAAATGATTGCAAAATCTTGGCTAACAGGAGCTCCAACCCTTGAAGCTACAGCTAAAAATGAAGTAACTCCAGCAATAGTAATAACCTCTATCTCATCCCACAGATCCATCTCATCAACAAGCTCTACTACCAATGTGGCCATTCCATAAACATTTACATCACCATTTGAGATAATAGCAGTTGTTTTACCACTCCTTGCTGACTCTATAGCCTCTTTGCATCTATCTATCTCTTTTGTCATTCCAGATGTGTATATCTCTTTGCCAATTAACAACTCTTTTAACTCTTTGGCATATTTAACATATGAAACAACCACTTCACACTCTTCAATTGCTTTTCTAGCTTCAAGAGTCATAAAGTCTACTCCACCAGCACCACTACTTAAAATATACAACCTCTTTGCCACTATATTGCTCCTGCTAATGTTATTTTTTTGTGTAAAGCAACTTTTTTAATAACTAACTCTTTATAGTGTGAAGCCAAAATAGCACTTGGTTCTGCTACCCCTTTAATACCAAAAAATTTTTTGGATGCTGATGAGCTAAACTCCATCTCAAGAGAGTTTATATCTTCCTTTTTAAAAAATTTTATCTCTTTGCCAAGAGACTTTACAAACTCCAACAGTCCCAATTCAGAGGACTTTGCTTCAAATGATGCAAAAAGGGCAATGTCATCTTTTGAAATCTTATAGTTTTCAATAAACTCTGCGAAAGCCTCTTCTATCTCCTCTTTGGTAGTACCTTGATTACACCCTATACCAATATAAATCTTTGGTCTCAAAGTCAAGTTTTCAAAGTTTCCAAAAGGAGATATAACCACACTGTTATCATCTACACTATCAAAGTCTATTAACTCTAAATTATCTTTTTTTGGCAGAGAGTCAAAGATTGATTCATATGTTGCTACTTTTACCGCTTTTTTATTAAGAAGATTATTTGAGATTTTTGCCAAGCATTTTATATTCTCTATCCTCCAGCCTCTTTTTTTGGCTACCATATCAAAAGCTAAAGTATTGGTCTGATCTGTAGCTGTAGATATAAACACAGATGCATTAAGCCTGCTTGCAAGTAAGTTTGCTAACTCATTTGCTCCACCTAAATGTCCACTAAGCAATGGTACAATCTTGCTAAGAGCCAAGTCTATTACCAAAACAGCTGGATCGCTGGATTTATCTTTTAAAAAAGGGGCAATCTTTCTTACTACTGCTCCTATAGCCAATATTGCTATGATTGCATCATACTTTTGCCAAGCTAAGCCCATAATATCATCAAGCTTTTGATAGTTTATTACTCTATGTTCACTGGAGCTAAACCCTTCTTTGGCATATATATCCACATCAAAATCACTCATAAATGAGCTAAGCTTCAAACTAGCATTAAAGCTTGGTTGATTTATTGAAACTATTGCTACTTTCAAAAAAACTCCTTAAATTAGGTAAACAGTGTTTTTGGATGCAAATATGCATACCAAAAACTCACAAAATGCTATGAAAGTGAAACAGTTCACTTTCATTTAACATATTTTGCCTTTATACTCTTTGCTATACAGATGTGAGCTAACACTCTCTTTTTGATTTAAAAAGTCACCAAGTAAAATCAAAGCTACACCTTTAATATGCTCTACCATAGGCGATATTGAATCAAGAGTTCCTTTGTAGATAGCTTCATCTTCCCACGTAGCTTTCTCTACCACCCAACAAGGGGTATCTTTGCTATATCCTAAAGAGAGAGCTTTTTTTACCAATTTATCTATTAAATTAATAGAAAGATAGAAGACTAAAGATGAATTTTTACATCTTAAGATATTCTCTAAATCCTCTGGATTTGGAGTTCGTCCTGCTACTCTTGATATGATTAGAGTCTGAGATACTCCAGGAATTGTATACTCAATCCCCAAACTAGCACTAGCCCCAAAAGCTGCACTCACTCCAGGAATTACCTCATAAGTAATACCTTCAGCATTTAAAAACTCTATCTGCTTTGCTATAGTAGAGTATATAGTAGGATCTCCTGTATGAAGTCTTACTAATGTTTTATCTTTATGCATTTTCAAAAACTCGAAAATTTCATCATAACTCATTTTATGAGAGTTTTTAATGAGAGCTGTATCTTTACACCATTTTAGTAACTCTTTTGGAACAAGTGAACCTGTATATAACACTACATCAGCTGCTTTTAATATATTAAAAGCTTTTAGAGTAATAAGCTCAGGATCTCCCGGACCCGCACCAATAAAATATATCATTGACTATAGCTCCCCCATTTTTATTTAGTAGATTAATAAAAATATTTCTATTATGAAGTTTCAGATTCTAATTTGTTTAGCAGTTTAAAGAGAATAATCTATCTTTATATTATTTACTTTTTCTTAAACTTTTTAAAAACTTTACTAAAATTTATGTCAACACTACAACTTAAACCTTCAAACTTATAAACTTGATCAAAAAAATCTCCCTCTTTATCAAATTTACCATCTTTAAGCTTATATATTTTTGCTTTTAAATCATCTGGATAGACTAAAATGTAGTAAGGCACCTTTTCGCTTTCATAAATTTTAAATTTATACTTCTCATCTCTTTTGCTACTGCTTTTACTTATTATTTCTACAACAATCTCTGGAGTTTTTGTTATATATGCTTCATTTGGTTCATCACATATCAAAGATACATCCGGTTTTAAAACAGTATCGTCACTGATTTTCCAATCTTCTTCCGCAACTACCAAACATTTATCACAATTTTCTATTGATCTTTCAAGTTCGAAAGCTACTTGCATAGCTAATGCTTGATGAGTAATCATTGGACTTGGAGCCATTGCATAAGCTATACCATCAATTAGTTCCCATTTCCCTTCCCAATGAACATAATCATCATAAGTATAATACTCAATCGCACACATAACACAATCCTTACTATCTTTAGTTTTCAAACTATATTTTACTAAAATATTTCTACTTTGTTATCCTTATTTGAAAAAGCTCTCTTTGGGGTTCTGCCATCTTTAATTTACCTTTGTAAGTGGTAAGTGATAGAGAGATTACCTCATAATCTATATGAAACTTTTCTAAGATACCCAGTATTGCAGTCAAGTTACTTAGTGTTACAGCAACTATTAACATAACTCCATCTCTATTTAATCTATCATAAAGATATGGTAACTTTTCAAAGAGCTTCTTGCCACCACCCCCTACAAAGATTCTATCTGGATCTTCTACAATTGTGTCAAAGTGTTCTACAGCATCACCTTCAAAAAGATGTGTATCGCATACTCTATGCCTTTTTAGATTTGTTTTGATAAAGTCAACCCTTTTTGGATTTTTCTCAAAAAATATTACTTTTGTGCTATATCTGCAAAAGGCTTCAATCCCACAACTTCCACTTCCAGCTCCTACATCCCAAAGAGTCAAATTTGGAAGCAGATCTAAGTGCTGAAGAGACAACTCCCTTTTATACCTTTTTGTGATCATCCCTCGTTCTGTATCAAACTCACTATCTTCTAATATCTTTAAAGTGTTGTCAAAATTACGCTTGAGCAAGATAGTAAATGGAGCTTTTAGATTGAAATTGTGGTTGTCTGGGTCAAACTCACCTATATACTCATCGCTATACCCCATCTTATAGCCAATTATCCAGCTTATATCATCTTTACACAGATACTTTGTAGCCTCTTTTAATCTATCTAAGCTTTTCTCATCACATAAAATTAGAGTATATTTTTGTTTTAAAAAGGCTCTCAAATCTAAATTTTGTCTTCCGTGAAGAGATATAGATGATACATCTGTTTCACTAATAGCCAATTTTGACAATAGATAGGATTTTGATGAAGTATTATCTATAATCGTTAGATATTTTTTAGGTATTAACCTAGCTAAAACAGTTCCTGCTGAAAAGAATAGAGGTGAACCTGTAACAACATACAAAATATTTTGGCTCTTATAGTTAGATAATATATACTCTTTTGTCTCTTTATATGAGAGTTTTAGTATATTTTTTCCCTCTTCTTTGAAGTTTTTATCGCACACTACTACATCAAAATCTTCTAGCTTTACTGAAATATTATCAAAGGTATAATCACCCATTCCATTACCAACTATCGTTACCATTAGACAATCCTAATATCTATATCTTTATCAAACCACTCTTTGAGCCTCTTTTTGCTCTTTGAAAGCACCATTTTTTTAAACTGAACCTCATCTACCATCTCACAAAGAGCTTTTACTGTAATAACTCCACTTAAATCAACATTCCACTTTTCTCTTGCCCACTCTTGAAGCTCTTTAAAATCTATACTTCCAAAGCGATTATGGGTATTTTTAAACCCTTGAGCAACTTTTACTGCTTTTGCTATACCTATATAAAGAGTGACATCTAACCCTAAGTTGATTGCGATCTTTATCCCATCATAGATAAAGTTGCCAATCTCTACTATCTCCTCTTCTGAGTAAACTTTCAAAGCTTCTCTTTTAGAGCTGTTGCCAAGAGTAAAGACTACTTTTTTATAGGTTTGTTTGATTACACTTAACTCTGCTTCTATACTATCAAGATAGGCTTCAGCTGAAACTGGCTTAACCCATCCGGTAGTGCCAAGTATAGACAAGCCTCCAACCACTCCAACCTTTTTGTTAGCTGTATCTTTAGCTATCTTTTCACCATCTTCAATACCTATACTGCAATAAACTCTATCAGATGACGCAAAAGGTTCATAATATTTAAATATAGCCTCCAAAGGAGTAGGATTGATGGCTGGATACCCTTTTGGAGGTTTTAGTCCATCTTTAGTAACTACCCCTACTCCCTCTCCTGCAAAGATTTGGAGATTTTTATATCTATATGGCTTATGAGGAGTCGGATTGAGTTTTAGCTCATTTTTTTGATTTGAGATGACAACTACAATAGTAGCCCCTTTGGTTACATCCAAATCATCATTATCTATCTTTTGATTTTTGGCTACTGCAGTCTCTTTGGTAGCCAAAAAGACACCTAAAGCTGATCTAAAAGCTAAAAGAGCGTGTACCCCTGTAGTATAACCCTTCTTTAACTCAGACATCTATTAATAATATGCCATCTCGATTTGCTCAAATTTTGTACTATCTAACTCTCTATTGTCTCTTAAAGCTTCGAAAAGCTCTATCCAATCCTCTTTGGAATATAGATGAGTATGCTTTAGCCAGATATTATTGTTTTGCAAGCAACCACCATTTTTTGTATTCTCATAGATATTTGCTACTCCTCTAAATCTACAAGCACCAAAACAGCCACTTCTTGAGATTTTAATTCTATTTTTGCCTTTATGCAAATCTATCTCTTTTAGGATATCTCTCAACATATTAGCGACATCCTGATCTTTATGAGCTTTTTTGCATCTAGCATCATCACATACAAAAATATGGCTTTTAAAGTGCATTATTGGCTTATTTGGATCTAGTTTTTTAGGCTTACACTTAAAACCCTCTTCTACTTCTGAACCCATTAAATTGATTTTATTTGCCATTGTATCTCTCTTTGCCGTCATAATCTTTTATCAATTTATAGATAGCGTGAAGCGTAGCTACTCCCATAGTGGAGCTGCCAAATCTACCCTGCATTAAGATAGCAGGCACATTGAAATGTTCACAAAATCTTTTGCCATAATCTTTAGACTCAACTACATTTACAAAACCAACAGGAAATAGAATAAAGCCAACCTTTGATAAATCTACACCTTCATCTAGCAGAGTATTTATAGCTCCATATATGAAAGTTGGAGCATTTCCGCATACAAAAACCAAAGGTGAATCTTTATGCCTCTTTACAGCTTCTACTACAGCCATATAGCTTCTTGTAGTACCATTTTTTTTGGCTGATTCAAAGGTAAAAGGCTCATTAATGTAGCAAATCACCTCATTGTTATACTTTTTTAGATAAAACTCACTAAGCCCTACTTTTATCATATTGACATCTACAACAATTTTTGCCTCATCTAAAAGGAGCTTTTGAATTCCATCTATCGCATTTGGAGTAAAGTAGATATTCTCCAAAACCTGCTCAAAACAGGTAGATGTATGGATCAATCTACTAATAACCTCTATCTCGTTACTGTCAAACTCTTTTGCTTTTGGATAAGCCTTTAACTCCTGCTCTATAATTTCAAACGACTTTACAGATATGTTTGCTCCAATAGCAACTGGTGGTTCTTCTTTGACAAACTTCACAATCTTTCCTATTTGAAAAAGTCTATAAATAGAGTCATATACTTTGATACGACCTCTTTTTTTTGCGGGACTATAGATTCATCTTTAAAGTTTAGATTTTCAAATGTATACATCTCCCCCTCCTCTTTGATACTTTCAGTATCCATTCCAATCTTTGGTCTCATATATACTTTTGTCTTTGGCAAATCTCTCTTTGGAAGAGGAATAATCTCTAATGCACTCTCCCCAACACATAGAGGCTTTTTGACTTTGGCTGATGCTTGCGAGAATGATGTAACTCCGGCAATCACCTCTGTAACTGCGTACAAAGATGGATTTTGCACTTTAATAATATCTAGAAGATAGTAAATAGTACTATATATAGCACTATCTCCTAAAGTTACAAAACTTAAAGTATCATATGTTTTAAATCCATCATAGATACAATCTACTTGATACTGCCAATCTTCCTTGTTATATTGCATTGGTGTATAGATTGGGATTAGAGGCTTATTGAAGTTATGCTCATTCATCAAAGCAGATACTATTTTATGTGTCAAAGATTTTTTAAAACTTCTATCTTCACTCTTTGTAGGCACACAAATAGCATCACAACTTTTTAAAGCTTTTAATGCTTTAATAGTCACTAAATCTATATCACCAGGTCCCAATGAGACCATAAACAGTTTCTTATCCAAGTTTGATTATCTCTTCTTTGATATTTTGGATAATAATTTTTCTAACAGCCTCTATCTCAAGCAGATTAAATCTATCTGACTCTGTAATTGATGGTACTAAAGAAGCGTCAAAATATTGACTTAGTTCATCTTTTATCTCTACCATATCTTTAATATAGTGATTACCGCTAACAAGCAGCATAGGTACTACTTGAACGCTTTTTACACCATCTCTTTGCATCTTCTCAATCAAACTCTCTTTTGTCGCATACCAAGGGAAAGCTCCCTCTAGTGAGCAAGTATAGTTACTGTCACTAAGTAACTTTAAAAAGTTTTCACTATACTCTACTGATGACAATCCAGCCAAATCAAGAAGAGGTACACCGTGAATAATGTACAAGTTTGCTATTCCATCTCTTGATATACGGCTATTTAACTCTTTTAAAAAGAGTGATGTCTCTTTAGTTTTGTTAATTATCGCTTTTGTGTAGCGAATATTTGCCATAGAGAAGTTGTTAAACCCCTTGACTGTACGAATTAGCAATTCGTGTTCATCTGTTGGGAAAAGATTTATAGATGCTACTATAATATTTTTATAACCCAGCCAATCTACATCTGCCAATACTTGAGGTAGATTTTTATATTCCATGCCTCTTTTGTGCAAATCCTTTAGCACCATTCTAGAGCTAAATGATAAATATACATCTACCCCTTCAAACTCTTTTGAGATTTGCTCTTTTAAGTCTAAATACAACTGCTGTTCAATGACAGAGCCAAAGCAAGATAGAATTATAGCTTTGTCTCTTTTATAGTGCCTATATCTCTTCACGCTTTAAACTCTGCAGTTATTTAATCTCTTATCAAAGAGAATATTGCAATCTAGGTCTTTATAAAAGGCTTTTACCAAAGATAAAAGTGCCAAATCAATTAAAGGCTCTATCATCACTACAAGCATATATGAGCTACCAAAAGCTAAGACATTATTTATATTTTCTGCTCCAAATCCTTGACCGTAAAATGCCCAAAAAGCAACCCAAGATACAATTGAACCTTCCCAGATTATTGACATTTTAAGAAGCTGAGTATAACTGATATCTTTATAAGCTAATTTAGCAGGAATAATTTTTTTACTAGCAAAATGAAGTAACATCATACTGGCTAAAAGTGTAGTTACATTTATGCCATACTGTGGCAGATCAAATGGAGCAAAAAAGATCCCTTGAATAAGTAACCCTAGAGCTAAGCCAACCATAGCTGGAGCTATACCAAAAATTAAAAATATAGTAGTGCCTAAAATCAAATGCACTTCACTTACACCTACCGGATAGTGTGGAAGAATCTCAAAACAGCTAAATATTACTATAGTTGCCAATATACTTTTAACTATAAAAGAGGCTATACCACTCTCTTTAATATGTTCCCAAACAACTTTAGCACCAAAACTAAGTGTAACTCCGGCAGTAGCATAGCCAAGTGCCATCTTTGCACCATTTACAACGCCCGGTTCTATATGCATTTTAAACTCCTCGTTTTTCAGTAAAAAGTAGATTTCATCAAGCCATTATGGAGGAGATTATACTATAACAAATTTAAAACAAACCATCTTATATTACAGGCTAAAGCAGTCATTAAAGCTCAATTTCAAGCACTATTTGAGTTTTGTATTTTGAAGTTAAATTAAATTATAAAGGATTGTATTTTCAAGCAAATTTTATAGAATAGAGCTTACATTGATATTATTAATATCTGCTTTTGCAGCTTTCTTTTGAGATGCAAAACATTTATGTATAAAATCTAAAGATCTATTTTGACTGTTTTTATATATGCATATCACAACTGCACTTACACTTAAAAGATCAAACTTTTTCACATTTCCTTCTCTATCTTTTGCAATAATATAACCAGCTTCACGATCTTTTTTGTCATACATTTGAAGAACATCTTGTTTGAACTTATTTACCACAAAAGTGATTTTTTCTACTATTTCTTCAAAATTTTCATCATTGACCAAAACTCCTGCGAAGAAATCATCTCCACCAATATGCCCTTTAAAAAAACTTTTAGGCAAATTTTTATTTAAAATATCTGAAAAGAGCTGAATAACACGATCACCCTGCCTAAATCCATATGTATCATTATATGCTTTAAAATTGTTAAGATCAAAATAACTCATAACTGCTTGTCTGTTTTCAGCGAGAGTATCATTGATATATCTGTCTATCTGATGATTTCCAGGCATTCTAGTCAATGGATTTTGGTCACGTGCACTAACCAAATTTCGCTCATTAATAATAGAAATTATATTGGAAGCACTAAGAAAACCATAGTACTTCATCGCTTTGGTAATGATTATTCCTTTAGCCTCTTTATAATTAGAAAAACTCTCTACTATTTGGTTCATATTACTATTTATATCAACAACTGCATACGGTATGATATATTTTTTGACTTTAGGCATTTTTTCAGTTTCGTTAATAAGTAACGATCTGCCATATGGTGATGAAACAAAAGATTTTAGCTTCTCTTCATCTAAAATACCTAATGGTTTTCCCTCTTTATTAATAACAGGAATAGCTGGATCACGACTTTTTTTAAATCTTTCCAGCACTGCATTCATTCTATCTGTAACCACTATAGGCTCTATTTTTTCAAGATAATTCTTAATTTGCTCTCTATTTGTATTAAAACGAGGATGACTTACTTTTATAATATGCTCATAACTTTTTAATATTTTATTAGTATCGAGTTGAGGCCTTTGTACAAAATAGCCTTGGGCTAAATGACATCCCAACTCTTTACAAACTAAAACCTCTTTTTCTGTCTCTATACCCTCTGCAATTACTGTTATACCCAGTTGAATGGATAACTGAACAATACTTTGAACAAGTATTTTCTTCTTAAAATCTTTATGAATTGAGTCAATAAAAAATCTGTCTATCTTTATAAACTTAGGAGTTGACCGATAAAGCATTTGAAACCCAGAAACCCCTACTCCAAAATCATCCACAGCAATGCTATAAGACTCATTTTTATAATGAGTCAACACCTTTTCAAATATAGAAATATTTGATATTGCATGCTGTTCAGAGATTTCAAAGCAGAGCATCTCTTTATCAAGATTAAACTTTTCAAGAAGTTTTTGCGTATTTCCTCCTGAAAAGTCAGGCATTTCAAAAAGACGGTTATCGATATTTATAAATAATTTTATTTTATCATAGTCTTTTAAAGAGGTAAATTTTCTAATAACCTTTTCACGTAAAGCCAAATCAAGTGTATATAAGATATTTTCCTGATATGCACTATCAAAAAAATCTGCAATAGTATTAAAACCTATCTTATCTACACCACGTAAAAGTGCTTCTACACCATATATGTTTCCACTATGTACGCATACTATTGGCTGAAAAGCTATATCTAATTTTTTTAAATAATTGATCCAATTTTGTTCTAACTCTTCCATACCATAATGGTATCAAACACGTATTACAGTTGAATTACATTAAAACTAACTAGTATTCGCCTTTAACCTTTTCCATCTCTTCTTCATGTACTTTATCAACTAATTCTAAAGCTTCAATTGTATTTTTTATAATCTGTTTTTTACTTGTCAGAGGTTTCATTGCCAGATTTTTTGTTCTTTTATCAGTTTTAGGATCACTTAAAATTTTCATTACCTCAGATTCAAGCTCTTTTATATACTCATTTAAACATAATTGTATATCCACTATTCTCTCCTCATACTATTTATGTAAGTTTTGTAACATATTTTACATATCATTACGCTCTAAAATGATACAATAAAAAAAAGTGAAAGGTTGTAGCTTTGGCAAAAGAAGAGAACAGCTTTAATGAGTTAAGTATTAATGATATTGAGGTTTGTAGCAATTCAGATCCATTACCAGTCCTTTTAAAAAAGAAAAAAGCTATTAGAAAATATCTTGAAGCTGAAGAGCTTAAACCATATCAAGCTGAACTTATAAAACTTCAAAGACATCTTGAAGCCAATAAACTAAAGATGATTATTCTCTTTGAAGGACGTGATGCTGCTGGTAAAGGTGGAACTATTCGCCGTGTAACAAGATATATGAATGAGAAGCACTACCGTGTAGTTGCACTGGGAAAACCGACAGAAGAGCAGAGAACGCAGTGGTATTTTCAGCGTTATGTTGAACACTTTCCACGAGGTGGTGAGATAGTACTTTTTGACAGAAGTTGGTACAACCGTGCAATGGTTGAGCCAGTTTTTGGATTTTGTACACCAGAAGAATATCAAATATTTATAGAAGATACTCCAAGCTTTGAAAAAACATTGGTAAGAAACGGTATTATTCTTATTAAACTATATTTCAGTGTTACAAAAGAGGAGCAGCGCCGACGCTTTGAGCGTAGAAAAACAGATCCTCTCAGACAATGGAAACTTAGTGAAGTTGACCTTCAGGCACAAGAGAAGTGGGATGACTTTACAAAAATGAAATATGAGATGCTAAAGCATACACATACAACCATTGCACCTTGGACAATAATCCGCTCAGACAATAAACACCTTGCAAGACTAAATGCAATGCGTGTAATTCTTAATTCTATACATTATGAAGATAGAGATGAGATGCTTGACTTTGTACCTGACAGCAATATTGTAGTATCTGGAGCAAGAGAGATAGAGCTGATGGAAGCACAAAGATTAAGAAGCGGTAAGTTCATAGGTTAAAAATAAAAAATTAATAGCAAAATATTATTTATCTGGACTATTTAGATTGCTATTATGGCACATAAAAAACGGAGTAGTTCTATTATGAGAGTATATAATCTATTAAATTATCAGGTTGAGGTAGAAAAAAGTATATTTTTAAATGCAATAAATGCGCAAAAACCGATTGCTATCACATTGGAAGGAGAGATCATCGAAGGTGAACAAAACACCCTTCCTGCTCAACCATATATCTTTGTAGGTAAACCAAAATCACTTGTTGGATCAACACTGATCAAACCTACACCACTGGCCAAAATACTTGGTGACGATTATGAAGTAAAAGATAATGGCAATAAAATTTCTATATATGCTGGACGAGCTTGGCAAGAAGTTTTAAAAGCAAATGAACCTTTCTACCTATATCACGATGGTACAAGTGATGGAATAACAGAGTTTTCAGATAAAGAGCTTGATGATCTAATCTGGTATAGCTGTGAATTTAGTATTAATTACAGAGAAGTTGCTGAGTTTTTAGAAGAAAATCTTGAAGGAATATTAATATGTGTTGAAAGTGAGAAACCTTACCACTTTAATGGATGTGCTTATGTTGACAATATTGAAGAAGCTAGAAAAAAAGCGTTTGAATTTATAAAAGATACTTTGAAAAAGCGTATAGAAGATAAAAAGATTGAGTTAAATAATCTTGAAGATGAGGAAGAGGAAGCACTTAAGTTTTTCGGACTCATTTAACTAACTATTTTTGCTGCACATATTATAAATAAAGTCAAATTTAAGGGATTTTTATTTTACATCAAGTATAATCAGCAAAAATTAAATAAAGAGAAAATATTATGATAAATTATGAAAAAGTTAAACCGCTATTTTTTAAACTTGATCCTGAAGATGCTCATCACTTAGTAGCTAATACTCTTCAAATTGGGGAATTAATTCCTCAACTTTTTAATCCATTCATTAAGAGGAATTTTGTAGATGATGAGCGACTGCATCAAGAGATATTTGGATGTAAATTTCTAAATCCTGTTGGTTTGGCAGCAGGATTTGACAAAGATGCTGAAATGATCCGCTCAATGACGGCATTGGGATTTGGGTACACAGAAGTTGGAACAGTTACGCCAAAGCCACAACCTGGAAATCCAAAACCAAGACTTTGGCGGCATGTTAAAGAAGAGAGCCTGCAAAATGCTATGGGCTTTAACAACAAAGGAAGCTTCTATATGCAAAAGAAGCTTAAAAAACGCTACCCTTATGTAACACCAATTGGAGTTAATATTGGAAAAAACAAAGTAACTCCTGAAAATGAAGCTTTAAAAGATTATGAGCACGGAATTAAAGCATTTAGAGAGCTTTGTGATTATCTTGTAATCAATATATCATCACCAAACACCCCTGGACTTCGCAATCTACAAAATGAAACTTTTATAGATGCACTTTTTGATATGGCAAAATCTCTTACAAATAAGCCAATTTTACTAAAAATTGCCCCTGATATGAGCAAAGAACAAGCAGTGGCACTATGTAGTAAAGCAGTTGAAGCTGGAGCAGATGGTATTATAGCAACAAATACAAGTATAGACTATTCGCTTGTTAAAGAGCCTAAAGATGTTGGTGGTATCAGCGGTCGTGTTATTAGAGACAAAAGTTTTGAAATATTTGATGCCATAGCTGATGAACTTTATGGAAAAACTGTTCTTATCTCAGTTGGCGGCATAGATAGTGGTTATGAAGCCTATAGACGTATCCGTGCAGGAGCTAACTTGGTACAAGTTTTAACTGGACTCATCTTTAAAGGTCCGGAAATTGCCGGTAATATCAACCGAACACTTTTAAAACTTTTAGAAAAAGATGGTTTTAAGAATATAACAGAGGCAATTGGAGCCGACAGAAAATGAACTTAAAAAAAATATTCACTCTTTACATTTCACTACTTATTTTATCAACAGGAGCCCTAATGGCAAGTAATCTACCTAAGTACTATACAAAAACCCTGAAAAACGGCCTTAAAATTGTCGTTATCCCTCTTAAAAATGAGAGTGAGGTTATTACAACCGATGTCTTCTACAAGGTAGGAAGTCGAAATGAAGTAATGGGAAAAAGCGGTATTGCCCATATGCTAGAACATATGAACTTCAAATCTACAAAAAATATGGAAGCTGGTGAATTTGACAAGATTGTCAAACGTTTTGGAGGTATAGATAATGCTTCTACAGGGTTTGACTATACCCACTACTTTATTAAAAGTTCGAACAAAAATCTAGATAAATCACTATCACTTTTTGCCGATATGATGGCAAATTTGAGTTTAAAAGATGAAGAGTTTCAACCTGAAAGAAAAGTTGTCGCTGAAGAGAGACGCTGGAGAACCGACAATAATCCGGTAGGTTACCTATATTTCCGCCTTTTTAACAATGCTTATATTTATCATCCATACCATTGGACACCAATCGGTTTTATGAATGATATTTTAAACTGGAGCATAGAAGATATCCGCAATTTCCATAAAACATACTATCAACCAAAAAATGCCATTATTGTTGTAGCAGGCGATATAGAGCCGGAAACTGTTTTTGAAGCAGCTAAGAAACATTTTGAAAAGATTGAAAACTGCTGTGACATTCCTGAAGTTCATGCAAAAGAACCAGAACCAGATGGTCCAAAACGAGTTGTTATTTACAAAGAGAGTGAAGTTGAGATAGTTGCTATCACCTTCCCTATTCCAAATTTCCAGCATGAAGACCAACCGGCACTTTCAGCACTTAGTGAACTTTTAAGTCAGGGAAAAAGTAGCCGTCTGGTTGAAGAACTTGTTGATAAAAAGAAGATGGTAAATCAACTATATGCCTATAATATGGAGTTAAAAGATCCTGGAGTATTTCTATTTCTTGCAGTTTGTAACCCTGGTGTTAAAGCTGAAGATGTAGAAAAAGAGATATGGAACCAAATAGATAAAATAAAAACTAAAGGTGTAAGCGAAGATGAGTTGAAAAAGGTAAAGGTAAATACCAAAGCAGCTTTCATTTTCAGTATGGAAAACTCCAGTAATGTTGCAGACCTTTTTGGAGGCTATTTTGCACGAGGAGATATAAAGCCATTATTAACATATGAAGAGAATATTGAAAAATTAAAGCCAGAAATGATAAAAACAGTAGCAAAACGCTACCTCGACAAGGAGAAATCTGTGACAGTCATTTTACGAAAAGGTGAAACAAAATGAGTAAAACGATTATTGGTGCAATGACAGCACTTATAACCCCTTTTAAAAATGGAAAAGTAGATCACGAACAGTTTGCAAAACTCATTAAACGTCAGATCGACAACGGTATCGATGCTGTTGTTCCTGTTGGAACTACCGGCGAAAGTGCAACACTTAGTCATGATGAGCATAAAGAGTGTATTGAAACAGCAGTAAGTGTATGCAAAGGAACAGATGTTAAAGTTGTTGCAGGAGCAGGAAGCAACTCTACTCACGAAGCAATCGATTTAGCACAATTTGCTCAAAAAGCAGGTGCAGATGCTATTCTTTCTGTGTGTCCATACTATAATAAACCTACGCAAGAAGGTATATATCAACACTATAAAGCAATTGCAGAATCTGTTGAAATTCCTGTAATGCTATACAATGTACCAGGAAGAACTGCTCTAGATATCGCACCAGATACAGTCTTTAGACTCTTTGATGAAGTTAGCAATATTTATGCAATCAAAGAGGCAACAGGTTCAATGGAAAGAACACTGCATCTAAAAGCTAAAAGACCAAACCTTGCAGTTATAAGTGGTGATGATGCAATAAACTACCCTATTATGTCAACAGGTGGAAATGGTTGTATTTCTGTAACATCAAACTTACTTCCAAATCTCATAGCTGATCTTATCCACTCAGCACAGAATGGAGACTATGCAACATCTAAAACAATAAGCGATCAACTTTATGACATAAATAAAGTTCTATTTATAGAGAGTAACCCTATTCCAATCAAAGCAGCTATGTACATTGCAGGTTTGATAGAAAACTTAGAGTATCGTTTGCCTCTAACACCTCCGACTGCTGAACATATGCGTCAAATAGAGACAGTTATTAAACAATATGAAATTCCTGGAGTAAATTAATATGAGTCAATCTACAATGAGAGGCAAAGTTTTAGTCATTAGCGGTGCAACAAGAGGTATAGGAAAAGCTATTCTTTACAGATTTGCCAAAGAGGGTGTAAATGTTGCATTTACATACAATTCAAATGAGCAAGAGGCTCAAAAAATTGCAGAAGATGTAAAAAATAAGTATGGTATTAAAGCAGTGCCTTATCAGCTTAACATTCTAGAGCCTGAAACATATAAAGATCTTTTCAAACAGATTGATGAAGACTTTGACCGTGTAGACTTTTTTATATCAAATGCTATTATTTCAGGCCGTGCTGTTGTAGGTGGTTTTGGTCCTTTTATGCGTCTAAAACCTAAAGGACTTTGCAATATTTACACTGCTACTGTAACAGCATTTGTAATGGGTGCTCAAGAGGCAGCAAAACGTATGGAAAAAGTCGGTGGAGGAAGCATCATTTCTCTTAGCTCAACAGGAAACATTGTTTATACTCCAAACTATGCCGGTCATGGTACAAATAAAGCAGCTGTTGAAACAATGGTTAAATATGCAGCAGCAGAGCTTGGTGAAAAAGGAATACGTGTAAATGCTGTTAGCGGTGGTCCTATCGATACAGACGCTCTTAAAAAGTTCCCTAATTATGAAGAGGTAAAAGCTGAAGTTGTAGAACGCTCACCTTTAAATCGAATGGGAGAGCCTGAAGACCTTGCAGGAATGTGTTGGTTTTTATGTACAGATGAGTGCTCTTGGCTTACTGGTCAAACAATTGTCATAGATGGAGGCACAAGCTTTCAATGATCTTTAACCTGCCAAATATTCTTGCCTTTTCACGCCTTCTTATGGCTCCACTGATGCTTTGGCTTTTAGCCTATCGTGATGCATCAGTTTTACAAGGTTTGCATGCAAGTTGGCTTGACTTTTTTGCAGCACTTGTATTTGTCTTGGCAAGTGTTACAGACTTTTTTGACGGATACATAGCACGCAAATGCAACCAGATTACAACACTTGGAAAAATCATTGATCCTCTTGCTGATAAAATGCTAACACTAGCTGCATTCCTAGGTTTGGTAGTTTTAGGACGTGCAGATGTAATAGCAATATTTCTTATTTTAAGCAGGGAATTTTTCATTACAGGACTTCGTGTAATGATAGTAAGTGAAGGAAAAGATGTTTCAGCATCTTGGATGGGCAAGGTAAAAACAGTCGCACAAATGTTTGCGATAGGGTTTTTAACTATGGATTGGCCAGGTGGAACACTTCTTCTTTGGATTGCAGTAGCAATTACACTATACAGTGGATATGAATATATCCGAGACTATATTAAAGGACGTTAATGGGTCTTATTGTATCTATTCTTGTCCTTTCGTTTTTGATCTTTTTTCATGAACTAGGACACTTTCTTGCAGCACGTTTTTTTGGTGTTCACGTAGAACGATTCTCTATAGGTTTTGGTAAAGTTATATTCTCAAAAGTAATAAATGGTACAGAGTATGCAATAAGTACCATACCTCTTGGCGGTTATGTAAAGATGAAAGGACAGGATGACTCTGATCCTACTAAAGTAAGTTTAGATTCAGACAGTTATAATATGAAACCGCCTTGGCAACGCATTATCATTCTTATAGGTGGACCATTTTTTAACTTTCTACTTGCTTTTTTTCTTTACTATGCCATTGCATTAATAGGAGCAAATGATTATGCACCTGTTATAGGAGCAGTTCAACCAGACTCACCTGCCCAACAACATGGCTTGCAAAAAGGTGATAAAATTATTGAGATAAATAATCAGCCTATACAAATATGGGATGATCTCAGTGAAGCCATAGGTGCTTCAAACGGTTCCATAGAGATGCTGATAGATCGTAATGGTACCGTTTTATCTGTAACAGTAACTCCAAAAGTTCTTGAAGTAAAAAACATTTTTGGTGAAACTGTTAAACGAAGAATGGTAGGTATTGGTCCTAGCGGTGAAATTGTTACTCGTTCATATGATCCAATAGAAGCTATCTCTTTTGCTTGGAACAAAACAGTTGAAGCAAGCAAAATGATTGTTTTAAGTGTAGAAAAATTGATAGAAGGAGTCATTCCGGCAAAAGAGATGGGTGGAGTTATCTCTATTGTTCAAGTGACTGCTGAAGCAAGTCAACACGGAATTGTTGCACTCTTTATTTTAACAGCATTGATTTCAGTTAACCTTGGAGTTTTAAACCTACTCCCTATTCCGGCTCTAGATGGCGGACATATCATTTTTACACTTTATGAAATGATTTTTAGAAAACCTTTGAATGAAGAGATTATTTACAGGCTTACCCTTGGTGGATGGGCTATTTTACTTACACTAATGGCATTTACTATATATAACGATATTGCAAGGATTACAAATGGATAGATCACAAATGCAAGAAAAACTAGATAAACTTATTTGGAGAGTTGAAGAGGCTCGAGTTAGACGTAGCGAACACCATATTGTCAAAATTGTAGCTGTAAGCAAATATACAGATATTGAAAATATTCGTATGTTGTATGATCTTGGTCAAAGAGCTTTTGGAGAGAATAAGGTACAAAGTTTGCAAGAACGCATAGAAGCAGTCGATGACCTCCCTGTTGAGTGGCACTTCATAGGACGACTCCAAAAAAATAAGATCAACCATCTAATCCGTGCCAATCCATTTTTAATGCAATCATTAGACTCATTAGAACTTGCTGATGCTTTGCAAAAACGCCTTGAAACACATAATGCAAATATGGAGTGTTTGCTTCAAATCAACAGTGCAAAAGAGGAGACAAAAGCAGGTGTTATGCCTGAAGAGGCTGAAGAGATTTATCTAAAGGTAAAAGAGAGTTGTCCAAACATAACTTTACGTGGAGTAATGACTATTGGAGCTCATGTTGAGGATCAAAAGGTTATTAAACAAAGTTTTGAAACAACCTATTCTATTTTTGAAAAGCTAAAAAAACATGGAGCTGATATTTGCTCAATGGGTATGAGCAATGACTTTGAACTGGCTATTGAGTGCGGTTCAAATATGGTGCGTATAGGTTCACTAATTTTTAAATAAAATATGCAAACACCACTTGGCAAATGCCCATCTTGCGGAGAAAATATAGTCTATAGAGGTGAATTTTTTGGTTGTGATGGCTTTCGTAACGGCTGTGATTTTACTGTAAGTGTTTATGCACTTGCAAGCATTGGTCATCACACCATTTCACCAAAACAGATGCGTAAACTGCTAAAAGGTCCGGCAAGGATGATATTCAAAATGTCCAATGGTGTCGAACGTATCTTTACAGTTGAACTAAAAGAGATAGATGGTAAATGGCAACCCTGGATAGATTTTGAAGCCGGAAGTGAACTAGAAGTTCTTGGAGAATGTCCTATATGCGGAGCTGATGTTGTAGAGAGTCCTTTAAGTTATGGATGTTCTAAATGGAATGATGGGTGCGATTTTGCAATATTTAAAAACTCAATTAAACGTTTTGGCGGTAAAACTCTTAGTAAGCAAAAAGCCAAAGAACTGCTTTCAAAAGGTGTTACTGAAGTTATAATTCGTTCTTTTAATAAGTCTGAAAAAAAAGTAAAACTATATTTAGATAATGAATTTGGATGCAAAATAGATTTTCAAGGAGATGAGTGATGATTGAATTGAGTGGTGATTATAAAAAGAGATATGATGCACTAGTACAAAAAGCTAAATCAAACAGTGAAGATGAAAAACTAAAATCTGTTATTGCATTCGACACAATAGTTAAAGAGATTGAAAAAAATGGGTTTATGGAGATTATTGATCTTGATCCATATTTTGGAGATACACTATTACCATTAAAAGAGCATACAGACCTTCTAGAAAAAAATTTCCCTGAAGAGTTCTCATTTTTTAAAGCTTTTATGGAAGATCTTCAAGAAGAGATCGAACTCTATTTTGAAGTTACTGAGATGTATGAAGATGAAGAATTCGATCAATTTGTAGAAGATATAAAAACTATAAAATCACGATACAGTGAGATTTTTAAAAAAGATTACAAAGAGAAAATGAACTCTTTTGCAATGCATCTTGTTAATACATTCAATACAAAATCAAGCGAATAACTTATTTACATATATAGGGAGTAAAACTTCCCTATATAACTCTTTATTAAAATATCAACTATATTAATTCTTTAGAACAAGAACTCAAAATTATTCATTATTCTAATTAAATCTATTTATTTTATAAATTCTACTGATTTTTTATATAATTCCTTAAAATTTTTATCAAAAGGATAACTTATGCCAAAAAAAATTTCCTGGTTAACAGGTGGTATCTTCATGGCTCTTTTGATACTTTTTACATTCTCCATATGGGGTGCAGATCGTCCAATAGGAGCTTCAACCTATGTTCCATACTTTGCTAGTCTAATTTTTGGTCTTGATCCAACAGAGTATGAGTATGTTGCTGAAATAGAAAAAGCAGGTGCGTGGGAAGGAGTTATGCTGATTGGTGCATTTTTTGGTGGACTCTTTATGTCGCTTTTTGTAACTAAAACATTTCGTTTCAGTGTTCTGCCTACACTTTGGAAAGAGCGTAAAAATAATTCTGTTCTATCTAGACTCATATGGAGCTTTATTGCCGGTTTTATTATGATTATTGGTGCTAGATTGGCCGGTGGATGTACAAGTGGTCACTTTCTTTCTGGTGCCAGTCAAATTGCTTTAAGTGGTCTTATCTTTGGTGGTATTGTAATGGTAACTGTCGTAATTACCGGAAGACTTTTTTATAAACGAAAAGGGGAATAAAGATGCTTGACCGATTTATGCACATGTTTGAAATTGTTGCTAATGAAGGACATGGCTCAATTTGGATGGTTCTTTTTATTGGATTTATATTTGGTGCAATTATTCAGTATGCACGTGTTGATAAATTTGAAAAAATTGCAGGATTCGCAATGCTTGAAGATATGACAGTGCCTAAAATGCTCTTTTTTGCAATTGGACTAGCAAGCATTGGACTCTACTTTATGAACCAAATGGGTTGGGCACACTATCATATTAAACCAATTATGCTTGCTGGTTTAATTGTCGGCGGTATTTTATTTGGTCTTGCAATGGCAATTTTTGGTAAATGTCCAGGTACAGGACCTATCTCTGTAGCTGAAGGGCGTATTGATGTACTTGTAGGTGCAATTGGAGGTATTTTTGGCGGTCTCTTTTTTACTTGGGCGTACCCTTGGTTAAAACCAATAATGGGACCTGATTTTGGTAAATTGACACTCCCGCAACTTTTTGAAGGTCATGAATCACTTGTAGTTCTTATTTATGGTATAGCATTAGTTGTAATTGCTTTTTTGATTCCAAATATTGAATATCTTGATCCGGAAGATCGTGAAGAGAGAGCAGACATTTAATTAAGGCAGAATATAACCTCTGCCTTTTTTTGATAAGGCTAACTATTTTCTAAAATGTTTTGAAAATATCTTTTTGCAAATTCAGAAAACTCATTAAAAAGTTTACTTTTATACTTATTCTTATGATAAACAAGACAAAAATCTCTTTCAAAAGTTATGTTTTTTAATTTTACTTCAAACAACTCTCCTCTTTCCAACTCTTTTTTTACTGAAAATTTAGATATACAAGTTATAGCATCAGGATTTCTCTCCAGTAGAGTTTTAATCTCTTCAAACTCAGAAAACTCCATAAAAATATTAATATCTTTTGCCAAATCACCTAATGTTTTTAAAAAAACATCTCTTGTGCCAGAACCTTTTTCTCTTAAAAGCCACTTTTTTGAAAATAACTGATCTATATAGAACTCTTTTTCTGAAAGATTTTTATCACTTGAAACTACAATAAGTTGATCTCTTCCTACTCTCTCTTTAATGATGTTAGGATCACTACAAGCAAACTCAACAAATCCCATATCAATAGAGCCTTCTAAAATACTTTTAACTATATCTGTAGAGTTTTTAATATCTTTACAAATTTTTGCATTCGGATAGTGCGATAAAAAATCGAATATTACTTGAGGCATAATAAAATCACCTACAGTTTTACTCGATATAATATGTAAATTTCCCGATAGTCTATCTTCTTTAAAAAAGTTCTCTGCATCTTTAAGAGCTAGAAAATGATTATATGTTTTCTCTTTAAAAAGCCTGCCTCTCTCATTTAAAACAAGTTTTTTTCCAACTCTGTCAAATAGAGGTTCTGATAGCTTTTTTTCCAACGACTTTATAGCCAGTGAAATAGCAGACTGACTCATAGAGAGTTGTTTTGCAAGTTGAGAAATATGAGGGTTATCAGCTAGATAATAGAAAAGTTCCAACTCTTTTAAAGTCATAGTAAAAATATCCTTATTTGTTATATAAATTATTATATCAAGTTTTATATATTTTACAAATTAATTATTTAATTTTAGAATTACATCATATTATTACTAGGAGTAAAAAATGAAATTAACTAAACTTATGTTAGCAACTACTCTTTTAGTCTCTGGTGCTTTTGCTTCAGAGTTTATTTCATATAAAGAGTTGTCAGGACAACTTCTTAAAGAGAATGAAAAACTTGGGTTGCGTGCTACAACTGATGAAGTAAAAAAAGCTTTACACTCTAAAGATACATTGGTTGTAGATGTTAGAACACCACAAGAGTGGGCAGCAGCTCATATCAAAGGAAGTGTAAGAGTAGGAAGACAGGTTCCAGAAAAAGCAATAGAGAACTTTGTATTGGATGATGATGGAAAGCTTGTAAAAGACAAATTGATTGTTGTATGCAATACAGCTCACAGGGCATCTCTTCAAGCAATGATTTTTAGAAAAATGGGATTTACACAAGTTAAAGTTTACCCTATTGATGAATGGATTGATGAGTGTAATCCTGTTGTAACAAAGTACTCTAGACAGGAATACAAAGATGGAAAACATCATAGATTTGGTGCATTTTATGCAGAGAAATGTTATGAAAAAAATTAAATATAGACTATAATACAAAACTTAAAAAATAAGGAGTAATTAATGGATAGAAGAAATTTCTTAGAAAACAGTTTTAAAGTAGGATTAGGTATGACTGTTGGCATGACAGCTAATAATGCAATAGCATCAAATGAATTTAAAAATAGTTCAGAATCAAAGTTTAAAATTCCTTACCCTTATAAAAAAATAGATCCAGAAAAAGTTGCACATAAAGCTTATAAATACTATAGAGTTGGAGAGTGTTGTTTTGCAGCTTTTGGAGCAATTATGGATGAACTTAGAGAGAGTGTTGGTGAACCTTATACATATATACCAAATGAAATGTTTTTTTATGGTGCAGGAGGAGGAAATGGATGGGGAACACTTTGTGGAACTCTAAATGGTGCCTCTGCTGTTATAACTTTGGTTACAGGTAAAGAATATAGTAAAATTATAGACTCTCTTTATGAGTGGTACTCAACAGCTCAACTTCCAGACTATGTACCACATAACAAAGAGGCAATTGTTACTACAAAACCTGAACTGCCTTTATGTCACGTATCTGTAATGAATTGGTGTAAAGCTTCAGGATATGCCTATGATACAAAAGAGAGATCTGAAAGATGTGCAAGACTTGCTGGAAGTGTTGCAAGAAAAACTGCAGAGCTGTTAAATGCTTGGAGTGATCAAAAGCTTAAAGATATATCGGTAAATGCTGGATGTAAAACTAAAATGAACTGTATGATGTGTCATAGTTCAAGGCTTTTACCAAAAAGCTAAATCTTAAATCTTTTATAGCCTTTTTATAAAAAATAACTTAAAAAGGACAAAAAAATAAAAAAGCAATAGCTTTTTAAAGCTATTTTAAAAACAACCAATTTTCAA
>NZ_FOXB01000008.1 GCF_900115615.1 Hydrogenimonas thermophila
TGATAACAATTATCTATGCCATCTTTAAAAACAATGAACCTTATAACCCCTCTCGTGTTTTTGCTATGGTTAGACAGTGATAAGTTAAAGAACTAAAGCTAATTTACTTCAAATTGATGATGGAATTGTAATAGTGCCATCACCTTTTAATTGTCAATCAAACCAACTTAGTTTGATTGTAAAAGCACTCTAATCTAAAGTTATAATTTTAGATTAAACTCTTAAAAGTGCTTTCAAAATCAAACTCATTTCAAGAGAAAAATCTCTTGAAAATTGGTTGTTTTTAAAATAGCTTTAAAAAGCTATTGCTTTTTTATTTTTTTGTCCTTTTTAAGTTATTTTTTATAAAAAGGCTAATTAGATGTTATCTCTTACTCTTAAAAATACAGGAAATCTAGGTTTTCCTTTTTTAGTAAACTCTTTGTACTTAAATGTAATGATTGTACCAATTTTAGGTGGATGTTCTCTAAAAGCATTGCTAAGCCCTGAGCCTATCTTAAAGCGTGTACCATCTTTTAATTGACATTCAATCGCTCCAACTTTTCCACGAAACTTACCTTTACCCTCTGTATAACCAACAATCTCGCACTCCGTATCGTGAAAACGTTTGACTTTAAGTGCTTTGGATGTTCGCTTGCCAATATATGGAGTATTCGGAACTCTTACTACAACACCCTCTCCACCATTTTGTTCTACCTCATCTAAAAATCTTTTCAAATCATCTTTTGATCTTATTGGAAGTTGAGTAATAATCTTAATTACTTCACCTTCATACGATTTTATTTTGGCAAGTCGTTCAAACAGATTACCTTTGGCATTTGGTACATCAAAGATATAATGTTTAATCTTTTTCCAATCACTACTAGGTCTTTTATCTCGAACAGTTGAAGAGATAAACTCAAAATCTCCTCTTTTACTCCAAAGCTCACCATCAATAGCAAATGGTGGATAATCTTTTATAAACCAGCTAGGAGCGTGAATTACTTTTCCGCTTCTTGTCAATAACTGCTTACCATCCCAATAAGCTCTAATCCCATCAAGCTTCTCACTCATAACCCATCCAGTAATATTCTGATCTGTATAGACTTTTAAAAGTAAAAGGTTTGGTTTTGAAGCAAAGAGTAAAATGGGAAGTAGTAGCAATAGGAGTCTCATTAATTTCCTTTATTTATTGTATTTTGTAAATACTCTTGAAACTTCATCTTCACTACCTTTTAATATGATAAAACTATCTTTTATACTATCAATTATACAGCTATTCGCACAACTTAGATCAACAATATCAAAATCACACTCATCCAAATCAAAAATTTCTCCTATCAAGTCATAAGCTTTTGCCTTTACTCCCCAGCCATCATCAGCCTTTTCATCCATTAACAACGCAAAATCATAATCACTTCTTAAATGCTCTTTTCCCTCTGCTCTACTTCCAAAAAGTAGTGCTACTTTAACAAAGGAAAGCCTTTTATCATTGAAGAACTTTTTTAAAGTCTCTATATCTAACTTCTTTGTGGTACCATAAATCCTACTCTTTTCATAAAACATAAAACCTTACCGCCTACTTTCCAAACAGGCTCTCAAGCTCTTCATCACTCATCTTGCCTATCCAGCTTTCACCTACACTTACGCTAAGGTTTTGAAGCTCCTCTTTTGCTTTGATCATCTTGTCAATCTTCTCTTCAAAACTGTTTTGCGTAATAAACCTGAAAACATTGACATTTTTTGTCTGCCCTATCCTGAATGCTCTGTCGGTTGCTTGGTTTTCAACAGCCGGATTGAACCACAAATCGTAGTGAATGACATTGTTGGCACTTGTTAAATTAAGCCCTACTCCACCTGCCTTTAAAGAGAGTATGAAAATCTTTTTATCCTTATCGTTGTTAAAGCTCTCTACCAATTCATCTCTTTTTGACTTGCTTAAACTACCCTTCAAATATAGTGGTTCTAAAAGTAGTTCTCTTTTTATAATCTCTTCTAAAATATCTCCCATTTGGGTATATTGGGTAAAGATGAGCACCTTTTCATCTCTCTCTATTATTGTCTCTAAAAGTTCAAGCAGAAGTTTCGATTTGCCTGAAAGTTTGTAGTCAAGATCATAAGAGTTATCAAAGTTTTTTGGATGGTTGCAAATCTGTTTAAGCGATATGAGCAGTTTAAAGATGAGTCCGCTTCTATCTTTTGAGTCACTCTTTTTAATATTGTCCATCATCTCTTCAAGAAAACTTCCATACAGAGCCGCCTGCTCTTTCTCCATTGTAATATATTGATCAATAACTATCTTTTGAGGCAGATCATTTATGATCGTCTTATCTGTCTTTAAGCGTCTTAGCATAAATGGAGCGGTAATATTTTTTAGACGCTTTGCAATCTCTTGGTTTTTGTTTATCTCTATCTCTTTGGCATACTCTTTTTGAAAATCTTTTAGACTCTTTAGATATCTTGGAATAGCAAAATCGAAAATACTCCAAAGCTCACTTAAGTTATTTTCAACAGGTGTTCCACTAAGTGCCACTCTATAACGAGACTTAATAGCTTTTACGCTTTGTGCAGTTGATGTCAAAGGATTTTTTATATTTTGCGCCTCATCTATGACTATCATATCAAACTTTTGCTCTTTAAACTTCTCTAAATCCCTTCTTAAAATCTGATATGAAGTCAAAATGATGTCACTATCTTTAAACTCCCTACCCTTTCCATAATATATCGAATAGCTTAGAGTCGGTGCAAACTTCTCAATCTCTTTTGACCAATTGTTTAGCAAAGTTGTAGGTACTACAACCAAAACAGGTTTTTTAACCAACTTCTCTTGCTTTAAAAAAAGCATAACCGCTATTGCCTGAAGTGTTTTACCAAGCCCCATATCATCGGCTAAGATCACTCCAAAACCATTTAAAAGATTATTGACAGCCCATAAAAATCCACTTTTTTGATACTCTCTTAAAGTCGCTCTCACAGGTGGTAAAGAGTACTCTTTGAGTTTGAAAATATCATCTATGAAAACTTTTAGAGTCTCATCCAGTTCCAAATCATCATTGAAATTAAGATGTAGCAGATCAAACTTGCTCAACTTTTTATGTTTTTGCATCTGTTTAAAGATGTAATCGACCTCTTTAGGATCGAGATAGATAAACTGCTCTTTAAATTTAACAAGCTTTTTACCACTCTTTAAAAGCTCTTCAAACTCCTCTTTTGAAACCTCTTTATCACCAATTGCAAGGAAAAAGTCATACTCTAAAAGTTTATCAAGGCTCAAAAAGGTGGTTAAGTTTTGGGACTTCACTGTTGCTCTGATTTTTAGTTTTGGACGCAGAAGCTTTTGCAACTCTTTTGGAATAACCACACCAATTCCAAGATCTTGTATGATCTCCTTTTGCTCCAAAATAAACTTTTCAAGCCTCTCAAAATCTAAAATAACCTCTTTTTGTTTTGTTAAACTCTCTATCTCTTGAAGTGTGTCAGCAAATTTAACAATCAGTTTATAGACTGTAATTCTACTCTTCTCATCATCTATCTTATGGATATTTTTACCATTTGCCAAAAACTGCATAGTGTAGTCATTATCTCTGTTCTCTATGACAATGGTAAACTTTATATTGCTATGCAGAATATCAAAAATAGAGAAGTAGCGATCAAGACTTTTTAAGCTATCTCTTAACTCAAAACTCTCTGTAACTCTTTTACCTCTAAAAAGAAGATCAAAAAGAGTCTCATATATCCTGTCACCTTTACCCTTTTTCATAGGGAAGTTCAAGGCTTTGGTTAGCTCACTCAAAAATATTGAGAGCAAAATCTCATTGGTCGACTTTGGAGCCAATGCCTTTTTATCGACATATAGCACCTCTGGAGTTAACTTTTGTAACTCAAGTAACTGCTTTTGAATACTTAAAGGTGATAGAAGCGGTTTTGCAATCGCTATGTAACTTCTATTATCTTTTAAAATATCAAAAACAAATCCGTTTGCATTTGAGAGCAGATAAGCAACCCTGAAAAAGTGGTAAAAGTAGTTAAACTTCTCATTACCTTCACTACTTGAAAATGCCAAAAAGAGCCTTGCAAACTCTAAAATAGAGAGTTCAAGAGTATCACTTTCTTTACCAAAAAATTTCTCAATACTCTCTCTTGTTAAAAGAGAGTGAGTTATTTCGATCCTGTAATCTAAAATATTTTTAGAGCTTACTACTTTAAAATCTGCCGTTTTAAACACTCTCTCAATCAACTCAATATGCTCATTTTGATCAGGGTAAACAACAGTAGCCAAAAATCTGTTTGCAAATTTATAAAAATCACCTAAAACTTTATGAAAGTCTATAGATACAAATGATGGATTTGGTTGAAGTTTTGAGAGAATAAACTCTTTAAAATAATTAAACTTTATAATATCAATCTCTTCATTTACTACTGTTTGACCTTGACTCTCTTCAAGCTCAAATGGGTATGCTATGTCTAACTCATTCTCTATTTTGTAGTGGTTTATTAGCTCAACACCTCTTATCTCAAAGAGTAAAAATGGATTATTGTCTATCATTGAGGTTAAAACAAAATATACTCCTGCCATATGTTTACAAGGATCACCCCAATCAGGACAACTGCAACTTCTTTTTAATTCACTAAAATCTTTGGGAAAGAGTTCTATGCCTTCGATTTTGAGCAGTTCTAAAAGTGTTGATGGAAGCTCACCATTAATGATAGAAGCTAAAATAAGCGGGTTTGAATCGATAATAGAGTAGATTTTTTCTATCTCTTTAGAAGAGAGCGGATTGAACTTTAGTTTTACATTGTAGTATGGGTCCCAATTACCTCTGACCTTAGCTTTTATCTCATTTTTGTTAACAGATAGATCATAAACTTTTCCGCTACTTGCATAACTTCTTCCTCTGCCAACCCTTGCATCATAGCTATATAACCTATTTAGTGCATCAAGAAAGTAACCGCCCCATACACTCTTTCCATAAACTGGTCTTGCCATACATAAACCTATTAATTTAAATCATTTTTAAAAAAGCCTCTGCAGTATAGAATGATCCAAAGACTAAAAACTCTTCCTCTTCATTTATGCTTTTAAAATCACAGTATGGAATGTTTAATTCTTCTACAATACTCTTTAACCTATCTATAGCCATTTGTCGCTGGGTTTGGATAGGAATTATCTCTACACGTTTGATTACTGGAGATAAAATAGAAAGAATTGTTTTTGCATCTTTATCTTCAAGCGTATTGTAAACTAAAACGACTTTTTTGCCTTTCAATGCTTTTACAATAGCAGATGCCGCCAGCTCATTATGCCCTACATCCAAAATAACGTTTGTTGCTATCTTTTCAAAACGCCCTCTAAGCTCAACCCTTTCAGGAAGAGTGCCAAAATCATCAAACCCTAAAAGTTTCATTGCTGCAACTGCTGTTAAAGCATTATCTTTTAAGTAGTCAGCCCAACCATTAGTTGCTAAATTCTTATAAATTTCATCACGCTCATTAGAATTTAAAATCTCTTGAGTCAAGTAGATTTCATATCCTTTTTCAGTTGCAATGTGTTTAGCTACCTCTAAAACAATCTCAGGCTGATTTGGTGAAAGGAGTGCCTTTTTGTCTATACTTCTTAGTTTAGTAGCAGCAATCTCTTCAAGACTATCTCCTAAAAACTGCTGATGATCCTTGCCTATTGGTACAATGATACTCAAATCTTTTTCTACAACATTTGTTGCATCAAACTCACCACCAAGACCTGCTTCAAGAACAATGTAATCACACCTTTCAAATGCTGCAAGAGCCAAAAGTGTCGTATATTCAAAATAGCTTAAAGAGTTAGCAACATTTTCAGGCAAAAGTGAAAAAACCCTCTTATGTGCTTGCTCCAATCTTTCATCATCAATATCTCTACCATTTATCCATATACGTTCATTGAATTTTAGAATATGAGGAGAAGTATAGTGTCCAACACTAACTCCTTTTGAAAGTAACAAAGAAGAGAGAATCCGTCCTGTAGATCCTTTACCATTGGTTCCAACAAGATGAATAACTTTACCAAGCTTGATATGCGGTTTTATATACTCATATGCTTTAGGCATACGGCTAAGATCTATTACATCATAATAGAGTGGTTTACTATTTAAAAACTTTTCAAGTAATATCAATTTACTACCTTGTTTCTTCCACCCTTTTTTGCTTTATACAAATTTTCATCGGCTTGCTTTAACATAGACTCAATTGAACTATGATTTGCTCTATCTGCTACCCCGCCACTTACTGTAATAGGAATACGGGTATCTTTGTACATAAATTTACTCTTTTTAACTATTTCACGAAGTTTTTCGGCAAACTGTAATGCACCCTTCTTGTCAGTTTTTGGCAAAACTACCAAGAATTCCTCACCACCCCACCGACCAACAAAATCAAGGTCCCTACTATATCTGCGAAGCAATTTTCCAAATGATGCCAATATAACATCACCAGCATCGTGACCATATGTATCATTTACAGATTTAAAGTGATCTATATCAAATAAAACAACAGCATAATTGTCACCATACCGTTTATATGCTGACTCCTGCTTAGATATAAAATCATCTATAGCACGACGATTAGGTAAATTCGTCAAAGGATCTGTTGTAGATCTCTTTCGCTCCTTACGCAATGCCTCTTCTAAAATTTTAACTCGTTTTCTAAGTGCATTTACCTCTTCATGAGAATTATGCATCTCTTCATTAAGATTTTTGGTTTCGCTCTCTAGTGAATTGGCTATGGCAATAAGCTTTGCATGTATTACTTCGAATGAATCAGCCTTTAAATCTATACTTCCAAGTTCTCCCTGTATTGCACGTATAGCTTTATGATTATTATCACCCCAGTTTATGACATTTACTAAAGTTGAACTAATGTGCTCAATTACAGAGTCAAGCTCTGTTATCTGCTTAACAACTGCTTTTTTGTCAAGTTCTATTCTCTTTTGTATCATATACTTCAAATCATCTATCATAGCTTTTGATGTTAGCAATTCAGGATTAGAGCGGATCTGATTACTAACTGTTGCTAATTCATCATCCATTCCAGAAGCAATAGATGGTGTCATTGAGGCTATCACTATTTGTGCTACCTCTTGTAAAGAGATATCACTCTTTTTACTCTTAATACACTCTATAATAGCATCAACCATTGCTTCTAAATCACTTTTATCAACCTTACAGTATATATCAAGTCTATCAAGAAAAGAGTCATCATAGTCAATAACAAAATTGTTCCAATGATCTCTTATAGCATCTATCTCTACTTTATCTAAAAATGAAGCAATTTTATCTCTATCTACTTTTGCCATTTTAGAAGCTGTACGATCATGTAATAGTTCTATGACTTGCAATAGACGCTTAGTCAACAGAACATATGCCTGAATGATTTCCCCACTCTTTTTTGCATCAGTACGAGTTAACTCTGCTGCAAGAAGCCGAACCAATTGATCCACATTCTGAACATCACGCTTTTTTACCATCTTTTTTATATCAGAAGGAAGCTGGTTAACAAACTTCTCAAACTTTTGGCAATCTTCTACTATTACTTTTGCTCTTTTAGCTTCTTGACAAAAATATTCACTATAAACATCAGGAGTGAGTGTCAAATTTCTCTGTTTAATCTGTTGTAACGTTTTACGAATAATATCTTGTATTGTCATAACACAGTTCCTCGCATTGACATAAGCGAAACAAATGAGTCAATAGCCTTTTCTGCTCCAAACCTGATAGCTTCAAAGCGTTTAGCATCAGATATAACTGCATTTGGTTCTATTGGAAAATCATAATAACCTACTACTTTCTCAAACCCTTTTTTACCATTTACTATATAGCTTATGTTTAGTGTTACTTTAGCCCTGTAAAATATTGCATATCCATTTGAATCATATTGAATAGGACTAAAAGAAACTCTTTCAAACTTTACTTTCAATTGTGTTGTAGCATCTTTTTTAGATGTTAATTTTGCATTGAAACGACTAATAACAGCTTCATTAAGAGCATCTTTGACTAAGACGGCATTTTCAGGATCTCTTAAATAGACATCTACATCTACATATACTTTGTCTGTAAAGACTTTTTTAGTGTATTCAGTCATTGGTTTGTAGCCACAACCAGAAAGCACTATTGCAAATAGTATAATATTGAATGTTGAATGTTGAATGTTGAATGGTATTTTTTTAATTATGCTTTTAATTATTTGCCACACTTTTAACTCTTTTACCATTTTCTACCTTTATTTTCATCATTCATAATTCATAATTCAACATTCACAATTAATCTATTTAACAACTAAGTTGACCAATTTGTTCGGTACAACAATCTCTTTAACGATAGTTTTACCCTCCAACCATTTAGGAACAGCTGATTTTGCTATCTCTATAATCTCTTCTTTGCTTGTACCTGGTGCAACTTCAATCTGCGCTCTTGGCTTTCCATTGATTGAGACAGCCATAGGAATTGTATCAACTTCAAAAACCTCTTCTTTAACTTCGACAGAATCAAAGTTATTACACTTGAAGAGTTGCTCACTTAGTTCCCAAGCAATATGTGGAACAATTGGTTCAAGTAGATTTAAAATTATCCACATACCCTCTTGCCAAACTTGTGGATTTTTCTGTTTATCAAGTGCATTCAAGCTTTCCATTGTTGCAGCTATCAGTGTATTGAAAGTAAAGCGTTCACCATAAACCTCTTCACCTTTTTTGAGAGCTTCATAAACCTTTTTACGTGCCTCTTTCTCTACTTTGTCTAATGATTTATGATCAATCTCAGGTAGTGTTTCACACGGCTCACACTTCTGTGCACGATCATAGAGTTTTCTTAAAAATCGGTGTGCACCTTCAACGGCACTGTCATTCCACTCCAACTCTTGTGTTGGAGGTGCAGCAAAGAGAATGAATAGGCGTGCGGTATCGGCTCCATACTGCTCAATCAGTGCATCAGGGTCAACCACATTGCCCTTTGATTTACTCATCTTTGCACCATCTTTAAGAACCATACCTTGTGTTAAGAGACGTTTAAATGGCTCGTCAACATTTACATAACCTAAATCTCGTAAGACTTTAGTGAAGAAGCGAGCATAGAGCAGGTGTAAAATTGCATGTTCGATACCACCGATATATTGATCAACTGGCATCCAGTAGTCATTATCCTCTTGTGTAAAGGCGACCTCTTCCCACAAACGTCTTGGCGTCGCATATCGCAGGAAGTACCAGCTTGACTGGATAAAGGTATCAAGTGTATCAGTTTCACGTGTTGCTTTACCGCCACACTTTGGACAAGTACACTCTTTCCAAGTAGGATGATGATCAAGCGGGTTTCCTTCTCCAGTAATTTCAACATCATCAGGCAGTGTCACTGGAAGATTGGCTTTACTTTCAGGCACTACACCACATGTTGGACAGTGGATCATTGGAATTGGCGCACCCCAATATCGCTGACGGCTTACACCCCAATCTTTCAAACGGAAATTGATAACCTTTTTACCAAGTCCCTTCTCTTCAAACCACTTAATAATTGCATCACGCGCCTCTTGCCCAAAGAGACCATCAAACTCACCACACCCTTTTAGAACACCATCTTCAGTGTAAGCTTCATTTTCAGGCAGTTCACCCTCTTTTGGGAAAACAACTGGTTGAATTGGCAAGCCATATTTTTTTGCAAAATCATAATCACGTGTATCATGCGCAGGAACCGCCATAACAGCACCGCTTCCATATTCCATCAAAACAAAGTTGGCAACCCAAATCGGAACCTTCTTGCCTGTCATTGGATGGATAGCATTGATGCCAAGCGACACACCCTCTTTTTCAGCCATATTACGCTCACGCACAGGCATTCTCTGCATCGCTTCAATTTTGGCTTTTACTTCATCATCAAGCAGCCCTTTTTCGATCAACACCTTAACAAGCGGATGCTCCGGTGCAACGGCAGCGTAACTTACACCGCAAATTGTATCAGGACGTGTTGTAAAGACTTCAAAACTTTCACATCCCGTTTTATCTTTACTCTCTTCATCAAGTTTGAAAGCAAACTCAAGCCCCGTACTCTTACCGATCCAGTTTCTCTGCATTGCAATAACTTGGCTTGGCCAACCACCTTCAAGCTTTTTCAAATCTTCAAGCAGTTCATCGGCATAGTCGGTAATTTTGATGTAGTACTGATACATCTCTTTTTGCACAATAGGCGTATCACAGCGCCAACAGCATCCATCAATTACCTGCTCATTGGCAAGGACTGTTTGATCATGCGGACACCAGTTTAGATACCCTTTTTTACGATAAACCAGCCCCTTCTCCCACATATCAATAAAGAAGGCTTGCTCATATTTTGTATAGAGTGGATCACAGGTAGCAAACTCTCTCTCTTTAGAAAAAGAAAGACCTAGTGAAGCCAACTCTTTGCGCATATAGTCGATATTCTCATACGTCCACTTCTTTGGATGCACCTTATTCTTAATCGCTGCATTTTCTGCTGGCATTCCAAAAGCATCCCAACCAATTGGATGCAAAACATTATGTCCCTTCTTACGCCAGTAGCGCGCCAATGCATCACCAATCGCATAGTTGCGCACATGCCCCATATGAATACGCCCGCTAGGATACGGGAACATACTCAACACATACTTTTTAGGCCTTGACTTATCTTCACTTGGTTCAAAACTATTGTTCTCGTCCCAAAACTTCTGCCACTTCTTTTCGATCTCTGATGGATTATACTTCATAACTTCTCACTCACTTTTTTTCTTCTAAAGTAAAAAATCAAGTGTTATCGCAATAACATTTAATTTTCTACTTTTTGACTTCATCACTCTCTATCTCTAAAACATCACATACTTTATTAAAAAGTATTTCAGTAAAAAGTAAAACCTCTTGAACCTCCTCTTTAGGAGGAAGCATATAATTTGGGTTAGGATAAAGCTCCTCTTTAAAATAGTATGAGCCACTCTTTAGCTGCTCTTTTATTCATAAAGAACCTTAGCCTTCTTCTCTAACTCTACACGATAAAAGTAGTCATCACGATCTTTTATCATATCTTCAGAAGCTACTATAATATCAAAACCTATTCTATATTTCTCAATAAGTTTTCTAATTTTTCTTCTTATTTTAAGCTTATAGTCTCTAAATTCTTCTTTTGGTAAATTTTTAATGATAAAAAGATCAATATCACTCTCCTCATTTGGTTTACCATAAGCAAAACTACCAAAAAGCAAAACCTTTTCAGGTTGGAGTGGCTTTAAGTGTTCAACTATTTCTACTTTAAGAGTATTAATATCAACCATTTTACCACTCCTTATGAAAACTCTATGTGTAAAATAAAAAACTAAATCCTACACAACGCCTTGCTCATACATAGCGCGCATCTTCTCTTTCTCTTGCTCACGTTTTTTCTTCTCTGCCAATTTTTTACGATAATTTTCTACATCAAATCCCATCATCATCAACAGTGGTGATGCAATGAAAATGGAGCTGTATGTACCAACAATAATACCAACTAGCAACGTAAAGCTAAAGCCGTGAATAATCTCTCCACCCATTAAAAAGAGTGTAAGCACAACAAAGAAAGTAGTAAGAGATGTTAGTGTTGTACGAGAAAGTGTTCTTGTAACTGACTCATCTATGACATCAGCTAACTTAGAGCTTTTAACAGTTGTAAGCCCCTCTCTAATACGGTCAAAAACAATGATTGTATCGTTCAATGAGTAACCTAAAATTGTAAGCAGAGCTGCCAAAATGTCAAGATTAACCTCAACATTAAACAGAACCAATGCTCCCATAGCTATAGAGACATCATGAACAAGTGCCATAACTGAAGCTATTGCAAAACGCCACTCAAATCTAAAGCTTACATAGATCAAAATTCCAGCAATTGCAAGAACAAGAGCCATAATACCCTTTTCTCGCAACTCATTACCAACTTTAGGTCCAACCATATCAACGCGTCTTACCTCAAATTTGCCAGTTCCTTCTAAAAGTTTACGCGCTTCATCACCTATGTCAGTTCCAAGTTTTTTACTGCTTGTACGAACTTTTATGACAATTTCATCATCACTTCCAAAGAAATTTACAGATGCGCCCTCAAAGACTTTTGAAGTTTTGATTGCTTCACGCACTTTTTCTATTGGTGCTTTACCCTCATATTTTACTTGAACAACTGTACCACCAGCAAAGTCAATACCGTAATTAAACCCTTTAGTAAAAATGAGTAGTAAAGAGGCTACTACAGCTACCATTGATATAGCAAAAAATATCTTCGACTTGGACATCAAAGGGATCGGTTTTTTATATCTAAACAGTTCCATTTTTACACCCCTTTAATCCCAAACCAAAGGTTCAGTTTATTCTTATCAATTCTATTTTCAATCATTTGCCAAATGCCATGTGTTCCAAGAATAGCAGTAAGCATAGATGCCAAAATACCAATGCTCATAGTAATAGCAAATCCTTTAATAGGACCAGTTCCGTAAGCATAGAGTACAACAGCAGCAATCAAAGTTGTAATATTGGCATCCAAAATAGCACTAAATGCATTTGCATACCCCTGTTCTATCGCTTTTGCAACACTTTTGCCTTCATAAAGCAGCTCACGTATACGCTCATTGATAATAACGTTGGCATCAACTGCCATACCGACAGTTAAGACTATACCTGCCATACCAGGCAGTGTCAAAGTTGCTCCAAAGAGTGACATAATTGCCAAAATCAAAAAGAGGTTTACTATCAATGCCACATCTGCAACAGCTCCCGCTATACCGTAGTAAAGAACCATAAAGATAACAACAGCAACAAAACCTGCTATAAGTGCTATCATAGATGCTTTAATACTATCAGCTCCAAGACTTGGACCAACGCTTCTTTTTTCTTCCATAAACACAGGAGCAAGCAAAGCACCACTTCTTAAAGCAATAGCCACATCGTGTGCCTCTTTTACTGTAAAACCACCACTTATCTGTCCACTGCCGCCGCCGATGCGTTCACGAATAACAGGAGCGCTATAAACTCTGTTATCAAGTACAACAGCTAAACGTTTTCCAACATTTTTCCCGGTAAAATCGCCAAAAATCTGTGCACCTTGGGAATTGAGTGTAAAGTTGATAACAGGCTGGTTGTTTTGATCAAAAGCAACCCTTGCATCAGTCAGCATAGAACCATCTAAAATAGGAATCTCTTTTACAAGATATTTGCGATTAGGGTTTTGAGCGCCTTTTAAAATGACATCACCATATTGAGAAGCCTCTGATGGAGTCATACTATCAACATTTGCAGCACGGTCTTCATCTATTGCCATCAGTTGCAAATGTGCAGCTTTGGCAATTAGCTCACGTATACGCTGCTCTTGCTCAGGTGTTTTAATACCCGGTACTTCAACCAATATTTTGTCTTCACCTTGCTTGGCAACTGTAGGCTCTGCCAAACCAAACTGATCCAACCGGTTACGAATTGTATCTACTGCTTGGGTAATTGCATACTTTTTGACAGATTCAACCTCTTTAGGCGTTAATGAAATACTATATTTAAGACCATCTTTTTGAACTGCTATACCCTCTATCTTTTTTAATATTTCATCCATTTTAGGCATATCATCTTTGTCAAGAAGTTCAAAAAGAACTTTACCTTCTTTAACTTTGAATTCATCAATAATTAGATCTTCATCTTCAGCGGCATACTTTATAGATGATGCCAAAGATTTTATTTTGGATTTGATTGCTTCATCAGTATCAACCCCAAGAAGCATATGCAATCCACCCTGAAGATCAAGACCCAGTGTAATTTTTGGACCATTTAAGCCAACTAGAGTTGGCGCAGAGAGCGCCAACCCAAAAATTGCTGCAGCTATAAAGATAATTACACGATAATTAAGCTTCATCCTCAATCTTTCTTGCTACATAATCTGGAACAATTTTAACAATAGTTTCGTCATTAAGCTTGACTTTGATAAAATCCTCTTCAGGTTTAACCACTTCGGCAATCAAACCGCCTGTGGTAACTATCTTGTCACCTTTTTTTAAAGAAGCAACCATCTCTTTGTGCTGTTTCGCCTGCTTTTGTTGAGGGCGAATCACCAAAAAGTAGAAGATTGCAAACAAAACGAGAAGCGGAAACAATGAAGCTAAAATATTACCCTGTTCAGCACCTTGCATATGTTATCCTTTAATATGAAAAATTTGATACGCTATTTTAGCACTCCTACAATAAGTTTAGGCTTTTTTTCTTCACTTTTTTCCTCTGCCTTTATATATATGCACCACTTTAATATTCATTTGCCTTTACTTCAGGCACTATTAGGCATTGTAGCACTCTGGTTTTGGCTTAAACTTTCTCCAAAAGAAATGTTTTGGAGCGGCTTTTTTACAGCAATTTTTTGGTTTTACTGGATAGCTCTTAGCTTTCGTTACTATGATTTAAATTGGATGATTCCGTTTGTTATTGTAGGAATAGGAATTATATTCGGTATTTTATTTAGATTAATAGCAGCATTTCCTCATATCTTACTTCGAGCAGTTGCAATAGGTTTAATAGAGTACCTGCATCCACTAGGATTTGACTGGTTCCGCCCTGCTTTAATGTTTACAAATTCAGCTTTAGGCGATCATATATGGCAACTATGGATCATAATATCATCCTTAACCATATTTATAATGATAAAACAAAAAACAAGATACCTAGCCCTGTTATTGATCCTTCTATCGATCCAATATTCAACATTTAACACTCAAAATTCAACATTAAATATTCAACTGGTTAACACAAACATAGATCAAGATAAAAAGTGGGATCCAAGATATCTTCATCCAATTGTAGAGTTAAATATGCAAGCAATTCAAAATGCTCTCAATAACAAAAAAAAGGCTGTAATATTACCAGAAAGTGCTTTCCCGCTTTTTTTAAACTATGAAATAGAGCTAATGAAAAAATTACTTGATTTAAGCAATAACATCACTATTATAACAGGTGCTCTTTATGCAGAAAATGGAAAGTCTTATAACTCAACATACCTTTTTAAAGATGGAAAAGTACGAGTTATGCATAAAGTAATTTTGGTTCCGTTTGGGGAAGAGGTTCCACTTCCAAAATGGATGGCTAAATGGATAAACGATCTCTTTTTTGATGGTGCAAGCGACTATGCTACAGCAAGAGATGTTAGTGATTTTAAAATGATCGGTAAGCTCTTTAGAAATGCAATTTGCTATGAAGCTACCAGTGATAAACTTTTTGAAGGAGATCCAAAATATATGGTTGCAATCAGTAACAACAAGTGGTTTACCCCTTCAATAGAGCCAACTCTTCAGCATCTGCTTCTTCAAATGCAAAGCAACCGTCACAGCACAACCATTTTTCACTCTACAAATGGACCAATTACTGGAATTATAGTGCCTCATTGATGATTTATATAGTTTTTTCATAACCTTCCATTTACTTTTCTTATGCTAACATCAGTTAGATAAGAGTTAGGAATTAGGAGTTAGGGAATTTCCAAGCTCTGAACTCTGAACTCCGAACTCCAAAAAAAGGAGTAACTAAATGAATATTGCAAATGATATATCTGAATTAATTGGAAAAACACCTCTTGTAAAACTAAACTTTGCAAGTAAAGAGACAGGTTGCACTATTTTAGGCAAATGTGAATTTATGAACCCTGGTGGATCTGTAAAAGACAGAATTGGGAAAAATATGATTGAAGAGGCTCTAAAACGAGGTCTTATTAATGAAAACAGTACAGTTATTGAGCCTACCAGCGGCAATACAGGAATTGCTCTTGCAAGCATCTGTGCAGCAAAAGGAATAAAACTCATACTTACAATGCCTGAATCTATGAGCCTGGAGCGTAGAAAACTTCTTTCTGCTCTTGGAGCAAAGCTGGAGTTGACTCCGGCAAAAGATGGGATGAAAGGTGCCATTAAAAGAGCTGAAGAGCTTCATAAGACAATAGAAAACTCTATTATTCTACAGCAGTTTGAAAACCCGGATAATCCAGATATTCACCGAAAAACTACAGCAAAAGAGATTTTAAGAGACACAGAGGAAAATGTTGATATTTTTGTAGCAGCAGTAGGAACAGGAGGAACTATAACAGGTACCGGTGAAGTTTTAAAAGAGTCTTTGCCAGATATTAAAATTGTTGCAGTTGAACCAAAAGAGTCTCCAGTACTTATAGGTGGTAAACCAGGTCCTCATAAAATTCAAGGAATAGGTGCAGGTTTTATTCCAAAGATTTTAAATACAAAAATTTATGATGAAGTTATAGAAGTAAGTAATGAAGATGCTTATGAGACAAGTCGTCGCATTGCAAAAGAGGAAGGAATCTTAGTAGGTATCTCTGCAGGTGCCAATGTATATGCCGCTATGCAGGTTGCAAAACGTCCTGAAAACAGGGGGAAAATAGTTGTTACTATACTTTGTGATACAGGGGAGAGATATTTAAGTACTGAACTATTTTAGGAGTTAAGGGTTAAGAATTAGGACTTAAGGTATTTCCGAACTCTGAACTCCTAACTCAATATAATGGAGTCATTATGCTAGTTGAGACTATATCTATATTAGATGGCAAAGCTTTACATTTGGGTTATCATCAGGAACGCTTAAATAGAAGTCAAAAAGCTCTTTTTAGTAGCTTTACTCATATTAGTTTAGATAAAATTATAAAACCTCCATCAAGCAATAGACAACTTAAATGTAGAGTTATTTATGCAAATGGGTTGGTAGATGTAAGTTACTCAACATACAACCCAAGAGTAGTTAAAAATCTAAAACTTATTGAATCAAATATCGACTACTCATTTAAATATAGCAATAGAGAAGAGTTAAATGAACTGTTTGCCCAAAAAGGCAATGCTGATGATATCTTGATAGTCAAAAATGGTCTAATAACAGATACAAGCATTGCAAACATTGCTTTTTGGGATGGATATAAATGGATTACTCCAAAATCACCTCTTTTAAAAGGTACTACAAGAGAACGTTTGCTAAGAAATGGTTTTCTCATTCAAAGAGATATATTTATAGATGAAATTGAAAAATTTGAATTATTTGCTCTGATGAATGCAATGATTGGATTTAAACCTATTAAAAATGGTACAATTTCATAAAAAAAGAGGTACCAAAGTGCTAATCGATATGATAAAAGAGCGTGAATTTCAAGAGATAATGGATGCACATATTAAAGATATCCTTTTTTACCTTCTTGAAAGTGATCAGCCATTTGGATTGCTTTGTAACTTGAAATATGTAACCTTTGACCCTCCACTACCAGAAGAGTTAGCTGAACTACTACAAGAAGTAACACTTTTTATGATTGCAGGATACACTTTTGAAAGTTTTGAGATAGAAGATAATATTATATTTTTTGAAGCTGGTTTTGGACCGGAAAACTTTGGAAGTGTAGTAAGTATGCCTGTTTTAGCTATTTTACAGCTACTTGTAGAAGAGACACCAATTTTAATAAATATGGCACAACCTATGACAGATTTTAAAACTGAAAAAGAAGACTCAGGTGTAAAAAGCTCTCTTGAAAACTTTTTAAACAATCCAGAAAATAGAAAATTTCTTAAAAAGTAGGGTTTGGAGTTAAGAGTTAAGAAATTTCCCAACTCCTAACTCCTGATGCCTAACACTTATGCTGCTGAAGATAATTGACTACATTTTCAATAAATGCGTCATGTTTACCCTCTTTAGAGTATGCAATATATAGTTTTCTTTTAATGCGGTGACCTCTAATTCTTGATTCAAAAAGTTGTCCATTTTCAATCTCATCAGCTATTGCAACATGTGAAATAAACGATACAACAGGCGGTTTTCCATCCTCTTTATCAGCTTTCAAAATAGTAGCTTTAAGTGTAGCAGAGCTGTCAACTTCATATAGAACATCAAGGTTTTTACACTCAACACCTATCTCTTCAAATACATCTTTTACCATGCGTCTTGTATGTGACGCTTCATCACGGCAAATCCATCTGAAATTATTCAAATCTTCCGGCTTTAGTGTTTTAGGAAGTGGCTGGTTACTGAAAACTACCAACTCATCTTCAAGCCACTCTCTATAAATAATATCATCTTTAAATATTGGAGACTCAATAAGACCTAGATCAATTTGTTTGTTAAGAATATCATCAATAACCTGTTCAGAAACCTCAACTTTTACCTGAACATCGTTTCGTATAGCATTTTTTATGTTATTTAAACATTTTCCAGGAATTATGAAGTTACCTATAGTAAAAGATGCACCTATTCTAAAAGTAATCTCTTTATTTATTATTTTTATCAGATCTCTTTCTGCATTTCCTATACATTTTTCTAAACGTACAGCTATACGATAAAGATCTTCTCCCTCTTTTGTTAATATGACACCATTTTTTTTGCGCTCAATTATTTTGCAATCGAGATATTTTTCGATAAACTTAATCTGCTGGGTAACTGCAGGTTGAGAGATACCTAGCTTGGCAGAAGCTTTTGAAAAACTGCGTTCACGAATGACTGTCAAAAAAGTTTCAAGTTTAGCAAAGTCCTTCAGCATAACTATTCCTTAAGATTTTTATTTGTTATTCTACCAGATAAATATTGCAAAATCAATAATTTTTTGTTATTTCACTAACTTTTCACTTGAAATATAAAAACTTGAAATTCTTATCTTTGACAAAAGTCAAATTTATTTTTTGCTATACTAAATAGAATTCATCATATTAATAAGTAGCAGAAACAAATTATGGAAAAAATATTAGAACAGTTAAACCCCGAGCAGCGTGAAGCTGCATCACATATAGATGGACCTATGCTTATTTTAGCAGGTGCAGGCAGTGGAAAGACAAAAACAATTACAACAAGACTTGCATATTTACTATCTATAGGCATTGATCCGGCAAATACATTAACGCTTACTTTTACAAATAAAGCAGCATCAGAGATGAGAGAGCGTGCTCTTTCTATGATAGATAATCCAATCTACCCTCCACTTTTATGCACATTCCATAAATTTGGTCTGCTCTTTTTAAAATTCAATATAGAAAAACTTGGACGCAAAAATGACTTTGTTGTCATAGACACAGATGATAAAAAGCGAATTATTAAAAATATAAATAAAGAATTGCCTACATCTTTAGTTGCCAGTGAAATATCTAGATATAAAAACTCTTTGGTTAAACCAGATGAAGCCATTGCTCAGGCAACACAGCCAAATTACAAAATGATTGCTTCTATTTATAGAACTTATCAAGACTATTTATTGGAAAACAATCTTGTAGATTTTGATGATCTTCTTATGCTGACATATGACTTGCTTGAACAAGATTCTAATCTTAGAAAAGATATCAGTAACCGCTATCAATACATAATGGTAGATGAGTATCAAGATACAAATGAACTACAACTGCAACTTCTTAAAAAGTTATGTGATACTCATACAAACCTATGTGTAGTTGGAGATGATGATCAGAGTATTTATGGATGGCGTGGTGCAAATATAAAAAATATTCTCGAATTTTCCAATATGTTTGATAATACAAAAGTTATAAAACTAGAAAGCAACTATCGCTCTACCAAGGAGATACTTGAAGCTGCAAATCTGCTTATAGATCACAATCGCAACCGCCTTGGAAAAAGGTTGGTAAGTACAAGAGGCAGCGGAAAACCTATAACTCTCTTTCAAAGCAGTGATGAAAATGAAGAGTCAGATAAAATCGCACGGGCTATCAAAGAGTTAATAGATAGCGGTGTGTCAGCTGGTGAGATAGCTGTTCTTTATAGAATCAATGCGCTCTCAAGGTCACTTGAAGAAGGGTTAAACCGTGCAGGAATAGCATATCAGATGGTAGGCGGTGTAAGATTTTATGAACGTGCTGAAATAAAAGATGCAATAAGTTATTTGCGAATCATAGCAAACAGCCACGACGATTTTAGTTTTAAAAGAGTCATAAACAGACCAAAACGCGGAATTGGCAAAGCCACAATAGAAAAAATTGAAAAAGCTGCATATGAAAAACGTTTGTCAATCTTCCAGTTTTTAAGCGAAACACCAAAAGACGAGCTATCAAAACTGCTTAGTAAAAAAGCTTATGCTTCTGTTATACAGTTAATCAATGATCTTGAAACTCTGCAAGAGACTCTAAACCGTTCAACAATGGATTTTATAGAAATTTTAGACAATATAATAGGATTGAAAGAGTACTACAGCTCTATGCCTGACGGTATGGAGCGTGTTTTAAACTTAGATGAATTTTATGGACTATTCCGTGATACAATCAAAAAAAATCCTCAAATAAGCCTAGATGAATTTTTAAATGAGATATCTCTACAAAGTGATCAAGATCAAATTAATGGAGAGCAAATTTCTATTATGAGTGTACACGCATCAAAAGGATTGGAGTTTGCTCACCTCTTTGTCATAGGAATGGAAGAGGAGTTTTTTCCACTTCTTGGAGACGGATGCGACATTGAAGAGGAGAGAAGACTCGGATATGTAGCTATGACACGAGCTAAAGAGACTTTGACACTCTCAACTGTTCAAAGCCGATTTCACAAAGGAAGAAGAAAACATCTTGAAAAAAGCCGCTTTCTTACTGAGGCAGGACTTCTTAAAGGCTCTTTGGTTTTAGAAAAATCTACCAACTATAAAAAAGGTGACTTAGTCAAGCACAAACTGTTTGGAATGGGTCGTGTTCTTGAGGTAACCCGCTCTGGACGTAATTTCAAATTAAAGATCAATTTTGGCGGGAATCACAGAGAGATACTGTCATCTTTTGTAGAAAAGATTTAAGCAATGAGTAGTAACCGTCTATTTGTTGCCCGCAAACCTATGTTTATAGGTTCAAATAAATTTTTATCACAAATCAAACGAAAATATGGTGTTAAAAAAGCAGGATTTTCAGGAACTCTAGACCCATTTGCCTGCGGTGTGCTGATAATTGCTTTTGGTCAATATACCAAACTTTTCAGATTTTTAAAGAAGAGTCCAAAAACATATAGAGCTACTCTTTGGCTTGGAGTATCCAGCCCAACACTAGACATTGAAAAAATTAACAAAATAGAGAATATTCCTCCTTTTGAAAAAAATCTCATTTACGATGTAGCATCTTCATTTGAAGGTATTTTTACATACTATCCGCCAAAATTCTCTGCAAAACGAGTAGATGGAAAACGAGCTTATGATTTAGCAAGAGAGGGAAAGTCTGTTGAACTATCCCAAATTTCATCAACTATTTACTCTATTAAAATAATAAATTACAATCACCCTTTTGTTACTTTTGAGGCAACGGTAAGCGAAGGAACATATATTAGATCTCTAGCAGAAGCTATTGCCAAAAAGCTTGGATGCAGTGGAACGTTAAGTTATCTTGAGCGCATTCACGAAGGCTCATTTGTTTATGAGAATGAAAAACCTCTTAATCCACTGGAGTATCTACAACCACCATTAAATCGTTATTTGGGAAATCCAAATGATCTCATTTTAGGTAAAAAATTATCAGCCAATCAGTTTGAAATATCCAAGCCTGGAATATATACCGTAGTTTTTGATAAATATTTTGCTATTATAGAGATAAAAGATTCAGTCTACTATCTGCTCAATAAGGTACAATTATGCTAGTATTAACACGAAAAGTTGATGATGCCATACGTATTGGCAATGATATTGTTATTACAATTATATCTATCGATAAAAAAAATGTTCGCATAGGAATTGATGCCCCTGAAGATGTAATGATACTGCGTGAAGAGCTTGTTCGTGCAGTAGCTGAAGAGAATATAAAAGCTTCAGGAAAAGCAGAACTAGGAATACTAAACAGCTTGAAAGAGAAATTAAAAAAGAAACCTTAACATACAGGAAATTGACTGGTGAAGATAAAAGCTCCTGCAAAAGTAAATATATTTTTAAAAATCACCGGCAGTAGAGGTAATTACCATACTCTGCGTTCCAGATTTTTGAGAGTAGATGAACTTTATGACACTGTTACATTTACCAAAAAAAATAGTAATGCAAATCCATATAATGGCTTCAGTTTAGAGTGCAATGTAAACCTTCCTGGAAAAAATACAATCTCTTTTGCTTATGAACTACTTTGCGAAAAGTTTGATATTGTAAAAAAGTTTTTTAAAGATTATAAAGTTACACTGGACAAAAAGATCCCAGCTGGAGCTGGACTTGGCGGTGGAAGCTCTGATGCAGCTGCCTTTTTAAACCTATGCAATGAAGTTTGTGAACTAAACTTGAGCTTGAATGAACTTGCAAAAATAGGTGAAAAGATTGGAGCTGATGTTCCATTTTTTGTTTATAATTACAAAAGTGCAAATGTTGAAGGAATTGGAGAGATTGTAACTCCATTTGAAGAGGAACCGCCAAAACTAAAACTCTTTACTCCTCAAATCCACTGCGATACAGTAAAAGTGTACAAAACATTTAGAAAAGAGTTTTTTCACATTGCAGATAAAATGAGTGGAGCTAAATGGCTTGAAACTGACTCTACAACACTTTTAAAAGAGCACGATAGAGAGAGTTTAAATGATCTTTTCCCTGCAGCAATAAGCGCCTATCCTGAGTTGAAAACTTTTATTAAACCAGACTACTTTTTCAGTGGCAGTGGAAGCACATTTTTCAAACTTGTAGTATAATTCCACTATGTCAATTAAAATAGTAACCAAAAACAAAAAAGCCTTTCATGATTATGAAATTTTAGAAAAACTTGAAGCAGGTATTGAGCTGCTTGGAAGTGAAGTCAAATCGATTCGAATGGGTCGGGTAAATCTCAAAGACAGCTATGTACGCATCATAAAAGGTGAAGTCTGGGTATTTGGTATGCATATATCTTTTCTTGAGAGTACCAACCCTCACTATAAACCAGATGAAAAACGCCCAAGAAAACTGCTTTTGCATAGAAAACAGATAGATAAATGGTATGGAAGGGTAAAACAAGAAGGTCTTGCAATAGTACCTTTAATGCTCTATTTCAATGAACGCAACAAGGCAAAACTTCAAATTGCTTTGGCAAAAGGTAAAAAGCTTCACGATAAAAGAGAGACTCTTAAAAGAAAAACCGCTGAGCGTGAAGCCCAGACGGCAATGAAGTACAGATATTAGTGCTTTTTGAGCTGAAAAATAGCCCAAGTCGGTGCAATGCCGACCGCAGCTAAAGCATAGATAGATGCAACAATCTCCATCGGTGTCATTACAACTTCCCCTTTCATATAAATAAATGTAAAATAGGATTACTATTTTCTCTATTTCACACTTAAAGTTCACCTAAAATACTTATTTTTAGAGCAATTTTTAATCAGTATTTTTGATATTTATATGAAAGTTTATTTTGACTTATCCTGTGTCAGTTTTTTTGCTTTTTTTACAGGGATTTTTGTAAAGTCTATCAATGATTCTGTAGTTGTCACTTCATCTGGAATATTTTTTAAACCAATTTCCAATACTTTGGCAGCTGTTACTGCATCAGCATAAGCTCTATGGTGTACAAGAGTATTGATATCTAAAACAATATTCAAATGACCCAATCCATAACGCTCAGCCTCTATTGTTCGTCGTGCTAACTCTATTGTACAGAGTTTGCGGTTTCCAAGCACACCTAGTCCAAAACGCTCAAAAGAGTGGGATATAAAGTTATAGTCAAACGATACATTATGAGCTACAAATAAAGCATCGCCTAAAAAGGCTTTAAATTCAGGAAGCATTTTAGAAAGTGGAGGAGCATCTTCCAAATCCTCTGGATTAATACCTGTTATTTCACTTATCTGATATGGCAAATAGCTGCAGGCGGCAAATGATTCAAAGCGATCAATAACCTCTCCATTTTTCCATTTTAATGCACCAATCTCAATTATCTGTGATCGCATAGGCTGACTGCCATTTGTTTCAATATCAACAACACAAAAGACCTCTTCTTGCCATGGCCTAAAAGAGGTTTTAAGAAGTACCTCATCCCCTTCAATATCAATCGGTACTCCAGATGCAATAACAAGCTCCATTAATGTATCGACATCTTCAAAAAGAGAGTCACGTGTCTTTAAAATCAACTCTCTAAACCTGTCAATCTCCATCCTGCCGCCACTCTTTTTCATTGCAGCTACAATATTGTCGATTAGAGGGCGCATACTGCTTCCTTGGCTCTTTTAATAAAAGATCTTACTTTTTCAGGATCTTTTTTCCCTTTTTCAAGCTCTACACCGCTGCTGACATCAACACCGTAAAAACCGTAACGTACTACTTCAGCAACATTTTCAGGTGTTAAACCACCTGCAAGTATTATCTTTGAGCAGTCAATGCCGCTAAACCATTCAATATTTAACCTTTTGCCAACACCACCGTAACTTTCACAATATGCATCTACTAAACGATAAGAAGATGAAAATTTCAATACATCTTTAGGCTCTTTTGCTCGAATAACAGGCAATACTTTAGTATTTAGACTTTTTAAGTAGTGCTCATCTACATCAAAATGTATCTGTGCAGTGCTCATGCCAGCAACTTTACATACTTCATCAACCTCTTTGGCAGAACAGTTAACAAAAAGACCAACTCGCTCTACAAAAGGAGGAAGTCTATCTACAATTGAACGAGCAATGTCAGATGTAATGAAACGTGGAGACTTCTCATAAAAGACAAAGCCCAAAGCATCTGCACCAGCTTCAACAGCTACCATTGCATCATCATAAGAAGTAATTCCACAAATCTTGACTCGTATATTATGCATTTACCTAACCTCTAACTCTTAGCCCCTAACACTTTAAACTATTAATTGCTTCTGGTATACTATGATGTTTAAAAACATAACTTCCTGCAACAACAACATCTACACCTGCCCTCTTTAAATCTTGCACATTCTCATTATTTACTCCACCATCAACCTCTATGAGACATTTTGGGTTTCGTTTTTCTATTAAATCTTTCATACGTTTTACTTTTTCAAGTACACTTGGTATGAATTTCTGACCTCCAAAACCTGGGTTTACGCTCATTAAAAGAACCATATCCAAATCTTCAAGCAGGTACTCTATGCTTTCAGGTCGAGTATGTGGATTTAGTACAATAGCAGGTCTTATTCCCAATCCTCTTATCTTTTGAATCAAACGATGCGGATGTTTCTCTTCTTCAATATGAAAAGAGATAAAACCAGGTTTTATAGGAGCAAAAAGATCTACAAAAAAAGTATTATTTTCTACCATCAAATGTATATCAAGAGGTTTTGTAGCTGCTTTTGCAACTGCTTCAACCACTACTGGTCCTATAGTTAGGTTTGGTACAAAATGTCCATCCATAACATCAACGTGAACAAAGTCACATCCACCTTCACAAATTGCTTTGACATCTCTAGCCAAATTTCCAAAATCACATGAGAGAATACTTGGAGCAACTAACATATTTAGCCTTTCAATGCTATTTTTATGGATTCAAAAAGAATGTGAAAGGATAATGATCAAAACTAAAATTAACCTGAACTCCTTGAATATTTCCTAATGTATTTTTTAACTCCTCTGTTGATGCATATCTACGAGGCAGTGTTATTGTTACATTTACACCTTTTTCTTGAAGTATGCTTTTAGATTTACCAGCAACAATATTGACCAATTCACCCAATGCATCCTCTAAAACTTCTTTATCATCACTCTCTTCGCCTATTAAAAGTTTACAAGCATTTTTTACTAATTCATTTGACATTATAAGAGTAATCATTCCATCTATATCACCATAAAAAGCAATTGAACTTGCCATAGCATCTTTAAGCTTTGGCTCATAAGTCTGAATATTCATACCCTCTTTTACTACAGTCAGATTTGTCATCATTTGCAATGTGCCTATTGTTGCATCTACAAATATAGGTAATTTTGAAACAAGAGCTTTAGTCAATTTATTTTTGTCTTTCTTTACTATTCCTCCTCCACCACCAGTCATTGATAAAACAGTTTTATCTGTAAAAAACTCTGTCTCATTTTCAAAAAACATTATGCCGGCATCTTCAAGCTCTTGTACAAACCTTTTTGGAGTCTTTTCCATATCTAATCCGACAATAGCAATTAATGCCCCATACTCTGCGCCAGCAGTAGAAAGTTTTGAAAAGAAATTTGTTGCATGAATGTTCAATGAACTAACCCTTGTAGCATCAAACATAAAAAGTTGAAATCCTACTTTCAGACAGTTTTGATGATAAACAATATCAAACTGTTCAGAAATAGATCCATCTAGAAAACCTTTAAGGTAGTAAATTACACAATTACCTTTTGTTCTGGCTGCTATCTTATTGCTCATCCAGCCCAAATATGTCATATGTACAACATGTTTAAATTTGTCTTTATCTTCTAATCTCTTATAATACTCTTCTTCATTTTGTACAACAACAGGGTTATATCCACGGTCAAATATCTCTATTGCCTGCATACTGCGTTGAGTTGAATCTTCATGATAAACTAATACATTTTCATTATCTTTAGCCTCTTCACCTCCAGCAAAAAGAAGCGCAATATCAACTGTTTTAAAAAGACTAAATGGTACTTGCTGATCAAAAAACTTAAAAAAAGCTTTATACTGTTCATAATTATAATCACAAAACCCAATAGTAACATTCATCTCTTTATGCATCTTTTGCATAATATCAAGAAGGCTGGTTACTCCGTTTTTGTTAAAAAAGATAACCTTTTTTAGTGATACAAGTACCATTGAAACATTCAAACTCTTTGTAGTTTGCATGTCTTGAATGGTAATTACCTGCATAGCACTTATTCCATCTAAAAAACCTTGCGGTGTAAAAAGTGCAATTCTTTGCTTTTTAACAACTGGTCTCATTCAACACCCACTATATCTTGAAATTGACTAACTACTTCAGAAACATACTGTGGCTTAAATTCTATAAAAGAGTTAGCTCCTGCTTCAAGCATTACTGGTCGGCTAAGTTCGTAGAAAAGAAGTAGATGAAGATATTTTGACAATCTGCACTTAATCTCTTCAGAACTACAATCTTTTTTTGCAAAAGAGAGTTTGACAAGATCAATTACATTAGGATCTACTTCCCAAATTTTTGCAACTGAAACTACAATAGAGTCAAATCTCACTTTTGCTACACGCTCTAAAATTGTATCGAGGTCCAAATCTTCAACCTGTCTAATCAAGGCTATATCATCTGCATGGTCTCCAAAAATTCCATCAGCTACAACCAACCCTGCACTCATTATTGCCGAAGCACTCAAAAAAAACTCATCTGCATTTTCTGCTTTAACTATTTTTTCCCAACGATTCATCATGGATGCTTGAAACTGAATAAAATCATCTCTACTTAACTTAAAAAAATTCCACTTTTTTGGAGCCATTGAGTGAACCATAAAAGCATAAAGAAGCTGTTTTACTCTTGCAATACCTAAAATAGAGAATATTTGCGAAGGATCTGTTACCTCATTTCGAAAACCAAATGCTGCACTGTTGACAATTTGCTTTAAATAATAGATAATTGCCGGATCGGTAGCTGCGGCTTTGGAAGCTCCAGCAAGATCTCCATTTTCAAGAGCCTCAAAACTTTTTTTTAGTGCTTCAGATAGAGGAGGAACTTTTTTTAGATACTCTGCAATCTGCTGCTGCGTGACCATAACATAGCCTTGTAATTAATAATTTAGTTATAGTATATTTTATCGTAAAATATTTCAAATTTTGTTTCAAGAAAAAATTAAATAGATGACTTTTTTTTGAAAAGTTTCTTAATTTAAGCTAGTTCTATGCTTCTTTTCAATAGAATTAGCCAACTTTTTATCACTCAATTTTAAAGGTCAAATCATGGCACGAAAATGTTCTGTAACAGGTAAAGGACCAATGAGTGGCTATAATGTTAGCCATGCTCATAACAAAACAAAAAGACGCTTTTTGCCAAATCTTCGTACTGTACGCATTACTCTCGAAGATGGTACACGCAAAAAGATTAAAGTTGCGGCTTCTACGCTTCGTACAATGAAAAAACAGGGCGCATAATCCCCTGTGAATGCCAAAGGTCACACCTTTGGCTTACTCTAAACCTCCTTATAACCCTTCATATTTTACAATTTCAAATCAATACTGTAACACTCTAGGAGTCTATTATGTTTACACTTATGTCTATTGACGGTGGCGTATGTGCACCAAATGGCTTTTTTGCCGATGGAAAGTCTGTAGGGCTAAAACCAGATAATCAAAAAGACTTAGCATTTATATATTCAGATACACTATGTAGCGTCAAAGCTATCTTTACTACCAACAAATTCCAAGCAGCGCCTATTTTACACTTTAAAAAACACTCAGTCCAAAAGACAAATTTTGTACTAATCAATTCTAAAAATGCAAATGCAATGACAGGAGAGAAAGGTATAGAAGATATCGAACAGATATTAGAGTCTGCTTGTAACAGATTTAAAGATATACAAAACCCTGTTATGAGCTCTACCGGTGTCATAGGAGTCCCTCTTCCAAAAGAAAAAATTATTAAAGGTCTAGAGAGCTTTGAGCTTGAAAAAAAAGATGGCAACTCTGCTGCAACTGCTATTATGACAACAGACAGTTATGAAAAGCAAATAGCTTTTGAAGTCAAACTAGAATCAGGAGAGAGTTTTAAAATAGGTGCTATGGCAAAAGGAGCAGGAATGATCAACCCTGCAATGGCAACTATGTTATGCTTTATTACTACAGATGCAGCAATACCTGATGATGAGATGGAAAAAGTTTTAAAAATAAGTGCTGAAGTTACATTTAATGCAATTAGTGTAGATGGAGATACATCAACAAATGACACTGTAATGCTTTTAGCCAATAAAAAGTCTGGTGTTTATGACAAAGAGGCTTTTTCACATGCTCTTGAAAGAGTTATGCACGAACTAGCACTAAAGATTGTATCTGACGGTGAAGGTGCAACAAAATGTGTAGCTTTCAAAATAACAGGTGCTGTAAATGATGAAGAAGCGGCTATTGCTGCAAAAGCTTTAACTAACTCTTTACTTGTAAAAACTGCACTATATGGTGAAGACCCTAACTGGGGAAGAGTTGCATCTACTATTGGTGCAAGTGGCATAACTTGTGATCCTTCAACACTTACCATAACTTTTGGAGATGTTACCGTATATAATAAAGGCGAAATTCTTTTTGATGAAGAGATGGAAAACAAAGCTGCAAAAGTAATGAAAAAAGATGCCTTCTCTATACATTGTGATATTGGGTTGGGAAATGGTTCTTTTACAGCCTATGGTTGTGATTTAGGCTATGAATATGTCAAAATCAATGCTGATTACAGAACATAATAAGCAAAATTTGAATATAATCTGAAAAATTTCATTAGGAGAATAATATGCTTCACGAATACCGCGACATCATTAGCAAACTTAAAGTAGAGAATGCACACTTTGCAAAAATTTTTGAGCGTCACAATGAGCTAGATAAAATTGTTACAGAGGTAGAAGAGGGTCGCCAGCACATGAGTGATCTTGAACTTGAAAAATTAAAGAAAGAGAAACTTCGCTTAAAAGATGAAGCTTATAAAATGATTCTTGACTATAAAAAAGAGCATAATCTTTAATATACAACTATAAACACCGGGTTAACCCGGTGTTTATTTAATAAATAACTTACTTCTCTTCAGCTTCTGTAAAAGCACCAAAGCTCATCATTTTGTCATATCTTTGCTTCATTCTCTCACTCTTATCTAATTCTTGCAAAGATTTAACTTGAGAAAGAAAGTACTCTTTTACAGCTTTTGCAGCCCCCTCTTTGTCACGATGAGCTCCAGTTAAAGGTTCATCTATAATCTCATCAATCAACTCCATTTTCAAAAGCTCATCAGGAGTGATTTTTAATGCTTTTGTTGCCTGTTCAACTTTTGCCGGATCATTCCACAAAATAGCAGCACAACCTTCAGGTGAAATAACACTAAAAACTGAGTAACGCATCATTGCAAGCTTGTCTGCAACTCCAATTGCCAACGCACCACCACTACCACCTTCTCCAATTACAACAGAGACTGTAATCGTATCAAGACGGCTAAGTTCAAGCAGATTTCTAGCAATCGCTTCACTTTGACCTCTCTCTTCAGCTCCAATTCCAGGGTATGCACCAGGAGTGTCTATAAGCATTAATATAGGTAAACCAAACTTTTCAGCCAATTTTGCCGCTCTTAATGCTTTTCTGTAACCCTCTGGATGTGGCATACCAAAATTACGTTTAATCTTATTTTTGGTTCCACGCCCTTTCTGTTCACCTATAACTAAGCACTTCTGATCGCCTATATAACCCAAATAACATATAATAGCAAGGTCATCCCTAAATGTTCTGTCACCATGAATTTCAATGGCATCTCTCATTAAAATTCTTATATAGTCAAGTGCATATGGACGATCAGGGTGTCTTGCAAGCTGAAGTTTTTGATAATCAGAGAGGTTTTTGTATATTTTAGAGAGCTCTTTTTCAAGATCCTTTTCAAGAATAACAATGGCTTCCGTATCGCCACGGACTTTTGCCGCGGCTATCTCATCTTCAATCTCTTTGAGCTTCTCTTCAAACGGAAGGTATGTAGCCACATTAAACCTTTTTAAATATTACAACACCATTGGTGCCGCCAAATCCAAAAGAGTTACTCATAACTGTATTAAGAGAAGCTTCTCGTGGTGTATTTGGCACATAATCAAGATCACAATCAGGATCAGGAGTTTCATAATTTATTGTTGGAGGAATTATGCTGTCACGCATAGCCATTAGAGAAACAACCGCTTCAATAGCACCTGCTGCACCAAGGCAGTGTGCTGTCTGTCCCTTGGTAGAGCTGACTGGAGGGCAATTCTCTTTACCACCAAAAGCCTTTTTTATAGCCATTGTTTCATACCAGTCATTATATTTGGTACTTGTGCCGTGTGCATTAATATAGTCAACTTTAGGATTTCCTGCCATTGTAAGGGCAGCTTTCATTGCTCTATATGCACCTTCACCTTCAGGAGCTGGTGTTGTAATATGATTTGCATCACCACTTTCACCAAATCCTATCAATTCGCCATAAATATTTGCACCACGTGCAACAGCAGCTTCATACTCTTCAAGTACAAGTGCGCCTGCTCCTTCACCCATAACAAAGCCACCACGACTAGCATCAAATGGACGAGAAGCTTTCTGCGGTTCATCATTAAGAGTAGAAAGAGCTTTCATAGCTGCAAATCCACCAATACCAACAGGGCAGATAGCAGCTTCAGCTCCAACAACAAGCATTCTGTCTGCACCACCAAGCATTATTGTTTTTGCAGCTTCACTAATAGCGTGAGTTCCAGCAGCACAAGCTGTAACACTTGCAAGATTTGGTCCTCTTAAAGAGTGTTCTATTGAGACAAATCCTCCAAGCATATTTACAAGAGAAGATGGAATAAAAAATGGAGAGATTCTTCTTGGACCTCTATTCTCGCATACAACAGCATTTCTTTCAATATTTGCCAATCCACCAATTCCTGATGCACAGGAAATTCCAAAGCTATCTCTCTCTACACTATCATCTATCCCTGCATCTGCTATGGCTTCTGATGCTGCTTTCAAACCAAGTTGAATGAAGCGATCGGCCTTTTTAACCTCCTTGGGATCCATTACAGTAGTTGGATCAAAGCCTTTTACTTCTGCTGCGATCTGAACGCTTTGATTACTAGCGTCAAACAAAGTAATTCTTTCAATGCCACATTGTCCATCAAGTATGGCTTTAAAAGAACTCTCTTTATCGTTTCCTACCGCATTGATCATTCCAAGTCCGGTTACGACCACTCGCCTCACATAATCTCCTTTGATTCTAAATGATAAGCCCCGCTTAGCAAGCGGGTATAATATTGTTACTTATTCTCTTCAATATACTTAACTGCATCACCTACAGTTTGAATCTTTTCTGCCTGATCATCTGGAATTTCAATATTGAATTTCTCTTCAAGTGCCATTACAAGTTCAACAACATCTAGGCTGTCAGCGCCAAGATCCTCTACGAATTTAGACTCCATTTTTACTTCGTCTGGATTGACGTTAAGCTGTTCTACAACTACCTCTTTTACGTCGTCAAAAAGTGCCATTACAATCTCCTTTAAAATGAATTGCATTATGGTAGCAAAATTATCTTTAAATAAATAGTAATTCAATGCTACTTTTATGCCATATTCATTCCACCATTTACTTTTAAAGTCTCTCCTGTAATGTAACTTGCATGATCACTGAGTAAAAATGCTATTGCTTCAGCCACCTCTTTTGGATTTCCAAATCTTGAAAGAGGAATTCTGTCTATAAATGACTGCTTGATCTCATCTTTAAGCTCATCTGTCATATCTGTCTTGATGAAACCTGGAGTGACTGTATTAAAACGTATATTTCGTGCAGCACCTTCTAATGCAAAACTTTTAGTCATTGCTATCAAACCACCTTTACTTGCACTATAGTTTGTTTGACCTGCATTACCTGTTTCACCTACAATTGATGCAACATTTACAACAGCACCAAAACGCTTTTTACCCATTACTTTTATCGCTTCACGACAGCCTACAAATGCTGATGTAAGATTTGCTCTTATAACCTCTTCAAACTCATCTACTTTCATTCTCATTGCAAGTTTATCTTTAGTGATTCCTGCGTTGTTGACAATATAACTCAACTCTCCATCAGCATCTACAATAGTTTTAATTCCTTCAACATAAGCTGCTTCATCACTTACATCAAAACCTATAACAGCAGCTTCACCACCTGCTTCTTCAATCTCTGCTTTTACCTTGTCAGCTGCTTCAGCACCACTTCTGTAATTTATCCATACTTTTAAACCAAAACCAGCCAAGACCTTTGCAATCTCTGCACCAATTCCACGACTAGCACCTGTAACCAAAACATTTTTACCGCTAAATTTCACTAAATTCTCCTTTTAAACAATCGGTTCATCCATCTCTTCAGGTATTGGGAGTTCCATTAACTTCAATACTGTTGGAGCAATATTGCTTAATTTTCCAGGTTTTACCTCATCAACACCTTCAGCCATTACAAAACACCATACATCACCAACTGTATGATTGGTTAGAATTTTACCATTTTCATCAACCATCTCTTCACAATTTCCATGATCAGAGGTTAATACAAGTGCATAATCTTTCTCTTTTGCCTTCTCTACTATGCGTCCCAGCTCATGATCAACAGCTTCAACTGCTTTGATTGCTGCTTCATAGTTTCCTGTATGCCCGACCATATCACCATTTGCAAAGTTTACAACAATAAAATCATACTCTTCATCCATTGCAGTTAGTACAGCATCGCCAACTTCAGGTGCACTCATTTCAGGTTTCATATCGTAAGTTTTGACTTTAGGGCTTGGAATTAAAACACGAGACTCATTAATTACAGGCTCTTCTACTCCACCATTAAAGAAAAATGTTACATGAGCATACTTTTCTGTCTCTGCTGTATGAAGTTGAGTCAAACCAGCTTTAGAAATAACTTCTGCAAGTGTGTTTTTCGGTACCTCTTTTCTAAAAAGAACAGGATAAGGGAATGATTTATCATACTCTGTAGCTGTTGCAATATGTACATGAATCTTTTTACGCTCAAAACCATCAAATTTTGGATCACCAATAGTCGTAACTATTTCACGCATACGATCGCTTCTAAAGTTCATAAAAAGAACACTGTCACCCTCTTTTATACCTTCATATCCTTCAAAAGCAACAGGCTCTATAAACTCATCTGTTTCATCTTTTTCATAACTTGCCTTAACATACTCCAGTGGAGTCACGTTAACTTTTGGAGAAGCTTCAACTATTGCTCTATATCCCTTCTTTACACGCTCCCAGCGCTGATCGCGATCCATTGTATAGAAACGTCCACCAAGTGTAGCAATTGTGATTTTATCATTTAAAATTTCTTCAATCTGCTTTAAATAGTCAGGTGCACTGACAGGAGAGACATCACGCCCATCAGTAATAAGATGCAAAAAAACTTCTTTGCCTGCTTCGCTAGCTATCTTTGCTACGCCTATTATATGATCTATATGTGAATGCACACCACCATCACTCATTAAGCCTACAAGATGCAGTCTGTTACTCTTGTTTAATAGCTCTTGCAGTACTTCATTACTTTTTAAGCTTCCATCTTCAAGTGCCAATGAAATCTTAACAAGATCTTGGTAAAGTACACGTCCACTACCTATGGTCATATGTCCTACTTCAGAGTTACCCATCTGACCATCAGGAAGCCCGACATGTAAGCCATAAGTATGAATCAATGTATGAGGAACTTCTTTGAATAATTTGTCATAAGTAGGTTTTTTTGCTGCTTCAAATGCATTGGCTTTAGAGTTAGGTTTATAACCTATTCCATCAGTAATTATAAGGATTGCTTTTTTTGACACTTTAATATCCTCTATTTCTATTTAATTTTATCCAGCTTTATGCGCAACTATATTAAAATACCGCTTTTAAACTTCTAAAAAAATAATAACATAGTATAGGTTTTAAAAAAATGCTTTATTGGTTCTATCGACACCTTGATGTAAATCTTTTTCAATATATAACAGTACGAGCCGGTTTTGCTTTTCTTATAGCATTCATTCTGACAATATATCTTATGCCTCTTTTTATACGATGGGCAAAAATAAAAAAGGCTAGTCAGCCAATCAATAAGTTTGCACCAAAAGCTCATTTGAAAAAGAGTGATACACCTACAATGGGTGGTTTAGTATTTATTTTTTCAACTACTATAGCTACTCTTTTAAGTGCAAATTTAAGCAATCCATATACTGTTGGAGCATTAATTACACTAATACTCTTTTGTGCACTTGGACTTAGTGATGATTATGGCAAAGTGATGACTAAAAACAATCTAAAAGGTCTATCGGCACGAACAAAGTTTTTTATACAATTCATTTTAGGGCTTGGAATTGGAATCTTTCTTATAGGGTATATTGATTTTGATACTAACTTTTATGTGCCATTTGTAAAGTTTCCTCTATTTAATATGGGGTGGGGAGCAGCAATATTTTGGTCTTTAGTAATTGTAGCTGCAAGTAATGCAGTAAATCTTACTGACGGTCTTGATGGTTTGGCTACCGTACCTTCTGTTTTTGCTCTCTTTTCATTGGGAGTCATAGTTTATGTTACCGGAAATGCTGTATTAAGCCACTATCTTCTTTGGCCCAAAATTATAGGGGTAGGTGAAGTGGCTGTTGTTGCATCAGCTCTAATTGGTGCATTAATAGGATTTTTATGGTACAACTGCAATCCTGCTGAAGTTTTTATGGGTGACAGTGGAAGTTTATCTGTAGGTGCTTTTTTAGGCTATATGGCTATTTTGGGAAAGAGTGAAATTCTTCTTATTCTAATAGGTGCTATATTTGTTATTGAGACAGTTTCAGTTATTGCTCAAGTTGGTAGCTATAAACTGCGTGGCAAACGCATCTTTTTAATGGCACCTATACACCACCATTTTGAGATGAAAAAGTGGGCAGAAAATAAGATCATCGTAAGATTTTGGATTATTGCTTTTATAGCAAACCTTATTGCACTTACAACTCTCAAGATTAGATAATGAACAGATTAACTCTTTTTGGATATGCAAAAACAACCAAAGCTATTGCCAAACGCTTTGGTCCAGCAACTTTTTTTGATGATAAAATTACAGTCCCACATAAAGATGATGAAGGAAACACTCTTTTACCTCCATCTCTTTTTGACCCCGAAAAGAGCAAACTAGAGATCCCAAGCCCAGGTTTTCCTCCAACCCATCCACTAATCAAAAAATCAAAAAACCTAATAAGCGAATATGACCTCTTTCTATCTGATATTGCAAAAACAGTTATCCAGCATCCAACATCCAACATCCAACATTTACCATTCACCATCTGGATCTCCGGCACAAACGGTAAAACTACCACTACTCAAATGGTTACACATCTTTTAAAAGAGAGAGGAGCAATAAGCGGTGGTAACATAGGAGTACCTCTAGCTGAAATGGGTGCAAATAGTCCAATTTGGGTACTAGAAACCAGTTCTTTTACTCTTCACTATACAAAGTATGCAAAGCCAGACCTATATCTTTTATTGCCTATTACACCTGATCATCTAGCTTGGCATGGAAGTAAAGAGAATTATATTGCCGACAAACTCTCCCCACTAAAAAATATGCAAGAAGGAGAGGCTGTTATGTTGCCAAAAGAGTTTGCCAATAGCCATACAAATGGATTTAAAATTCCATACAATTCATACTCTGATTTATCAGACTACTTTGGTATAGATGTAAAAAGAGTAAATTTTGAAGGAGCATTTTTGCTCGATGCAGTTTTGGCTCTTGGAGTATCAAAAATTCTTTTTGATGAGATTGACTATGATAAAATAAACTCGTTCAAACTAGACCCACACCGTCAAGAAAAAATAGTTGACAATCAGGGCAGATTATGGGTAAACGACTCCAAAGCAACAAATATTGATGCAACAATTCAAGCACTTTTACCATTTAAAGATAAAAAAATTCTTCTAATACTTGGAGGAGATGACAAAGGAGTTGATCTAACACCACTCTTTTGTGCTTTAAAAGCTTATAATATAACTATTTTTGCAATTGGTAAAAATAGTGAAAAGATTGCTGAACTATCAAACAAATACAGCATAGAATGTAATATAGAAAAAACAGTTGATAATGCTGTAGCTGCTATAAATAGAGTTTTAGATTTAAATTCTGTTGCCATTCTCTCTCCCGCAGCTGCTAGTTTAGATCAATTTTCATCTTATGCAGAGAGAGGAAACATTTTCAAAGAACTCATCAGGAGTTTTTAAGGATAGTTCCTATATAATTTCGACCACTTAAACAAAGGCCAGATAGCTCAGTCGGTAGAGCAGCAGACTGAAAATCTGCGTGTCGGCAGTTCGATTCTGCCTCTGGCCACCACTTCTAAAAATTCTCTTATTTCAATATCTCATCAAGCTATATAGGTTTTCAACAACCAAAATCAATAACAATATAACTCTATCTGTTTCTTTTTTTCTCTTTTTTTAATTCATACATCCGTTGGTCTGCAATATCTATTAAATCCTCTATTGTTGTACCATCTTTTGGGAATATAGCAACACCATAAGATGCAGAAATATTGTACTTTTCAAACTTTGCCTCAATTTTACCTACAATTCTTTCAAGATACTTATCAATATCAAACATACTCTCTTTAATTTTAGAGCTATCCAAAAAAACTATAAATTCATCTCCACCTAGGCGTGCAACAATATCATAACTCCTAAACGATTTTTTTAATATATTTGCAACCTTTTTTAGTACTTTATCTCCCTCTTTATGACCAAAAGTATCATTTACATACTTAAAATTATCCAAATCAAAAAAAATCACATATGCATAATTGTTTTCTTCATCTCTAATATGTTTTTGCAATGATTTATCTGCAAACTCAATAAGATAACTCCTATTATATAAACCTGTTAATGGATCTCTAATTGCCATTTTAAATCGCTCTTCCAACTCTTTTTTTTGGAAAGCAATTACTTCATCATATCTTTTTGTTACTTCATTTAAAATATTTCTTAACAGTTGAATTTTTTTAAGTTCTCTCATAGCTCCCTCATTGCAACCAGTAATGATGTTTCATTATAAAGCTTAATTTTTTTAAACTTTTTATCTGGTCCAATTTCGCCAAATGTAAAAAAGCCAAATAGATTTGTGCCTAAAATATCACTATAAATTTTAGGCTCTTCTATCGATTTATCTTCCATAATATATTGTCTTGCAATACATGAAAAGTTAAAAGCAATTTCCGATTCATCTACCCTTTTCTTCAATCTTACTGCTGCATTTTTATCCTCATCTATTAAATCTTCTGGTATTGCAAAAGAGAGTTTAAACTTATCTCCATTTTTAATAGGACCAAACAGAACAACGTGATCATCTCTAATCTCTTTAATAGTTCTTAATGTTGCTACATATCCACTCTGGTCATCAATCATATAGAGTGGTGCATACCATAGATGCTTCACTTCAGGATTTTTTATACCTCTTAATATTCTATTTACTACTTCTATAAACTTTTTACTATTTACAACACTGTATAAATCATACCCATTTGTCTCTTCAGCTTCATATGTCACACCATATGGCTGAAATCCAAGTGATACCTCTATAGCACCTTTTACATTTTCAAAAGTAACAATCACCAATCCATTTTTAATGACTTTGCCACCTGTAAATTGGTATGTTAATGTTTCTCCATTTACATCAAATCCAGATGATATACCACCTACAAAATTTGAAACAACATCATTTTCAACCATTTTAGAAAGGTTATCTAAAAATGTTCCAAATCTACCATTTGCCAAACCAGCCAACAATATATGAAAAGAGTTCCTGTTATTATTTAAATAATTAGAACATATATCTAAAACATTTCCATTTACATTATTCTCTATATCCTCAACATAAAAAACTTTGACATTACCTCTATTTTGAAACTTAATGCAACACATAACTATTGAGTTTTGATGAATTTCATTATTTTTAAAAGAATTGATAGCGTGAAATGCAACATACTTGTCTGTATTGAAAAATTTATCTATTGATGGAATTATTTCATCTATAGAGAATGATGGATGTATTGCAAAGAAGTAAAAATTGCAACTATTTTTGAAATCTTTTTTCATACTTTTATATAGCTCTTCCATACATAGCTCAACACTATGCTGATGACTTACATAAATTTTAGATTTCATATAGTTCCTTAAAATTAGAAACAATAAGAAACTTTACTAGTTCTTTTTGTTTGTCTATTTTAAAAATTTATAATTATAGTTAATAATTAATATTTTTATATTATTCTTCAATAATAAAAATATCAACTTGTTACAACAAGTTGTATTGTAAATAATTTCTGAATACTATTATCAACTTTGTTATGGTAATGTATTGTTACACCGTGTAGAGGGGTATTTAAAGAATGAAAGACATCAGTTCTCTTCCTAAAGATTACATTGATAATCTTTATAAAAATATTGGAGCTAATGTTAAGTATTACAGAATGAAAAAAGGAATAAGTCAACTTGATTTAGCACATGCTATAGGGCATAAATCTGTATCTATAATATCTTGTGGAGAAATATATTACAATCGTCAACATTTTAATATAGAGCATCTTGCTAAAATTGCATATGTTCTTGATATCGATATATGTGACTTATTTGAGTTACACTAAAATAGATTATGGCTTTAGTTTTTAGAATCATCTGCTTTCACTCTAAACTCAAAGCATCTTTACACAACTCTTTCCAAGGTGTATTGATATTAATCTTTATACACTCTTTAAATGCCTCTTTTGCTTTTTTTGAGTTTCCTGTCTGCATATAAAGATCTCCTAACTGATATAGCCAACGTGGTTTCTGTTTTTGCCCTAATGAAATTTCACTCATAGATTGAGCTATTTTCAATGCCTTTTTAGGCTTATTTAGTGTTTTATATAGCTTTATAGCTTCAAATTCAGCCCAAGGAGAGTATGGGTAAACTTTAACTCTATTTTGAAGGTTTATCAATTTTTCCAACATCCATAATTGCTGAATTTTATCACCAGATTTTTGGGCAATCTCAACCCCTTTTCTCAAATATTCTGTAAGACGTATATCTGTTGGGTATTTTTCAAGAAGTTTTTTGATCCATACAAAATAGTCACTGTAACGCTCCATATTGTATAAAATCCAAGCTTTATCCCAATCATGTGTTTTACAAACTGCATTTTTATTTATGCTAAGCAATGCATCTAAATCTTGCAAAGCTTTATATGCTTCTATAGCATTCTCTCTTTTTCTTAGTAGATGAACAGTCCTGCATAACCATAAAACTCTTTGATCTATATTTTTATCTTGTAAATGTTTTTTTGCAACTTCAAGTGCTTTATCATACTTAGCATACTCATTAAAACAAGAAAAAAGAAAATTATCATAACTATTACCTGGATCAAAATTATATGTATCAATCTGATACAAAGCATCTTCACAAGAGTTTAATTTTACTGCCTCTTTAAATTTTATATCTACAACATTTTTTAATACTTTTAATGCCTCTTCCTTTAATTTTTCATCTTTAATATTGTCAATATCTGGTTTTAGCTTCAAAATTTCATCATAACGTTTTAATTTGAAAAGAATTTTTAACTTTGCTACAAGAGCTTTTTGAGCAATAGATTCATCTGAATATGATTTTATTAACTCATCATACTTTTTGAGCGCTTCAGTAATATTTACATCATTTCCATCAACAAATAGTGCATCAACTTTTTCTTTTGCATCATCACTAAAACGACCAAACGGATACTCTTTTAAGTAACGCTCATACCACTTTAATGCCTTTTTAAAGTCTCCACTAGCATTGTACCACTCTGCTATTTCATATAGAGTTTCTTCATATATCGTATTTAATTTTTTTATCTTTTTTAATAGAGCACGATTTATCTCTATTGCAAGCTTATAGCGATTTCTAGAAGCTAACTGCTGTGCAATAAGATGAGCATCTTCTATATCTTTTAATAAAAATTCCGGATTTTTATCCCACAGTTTTTTAAGATAAAACACTGCTTTATCTGTTTTTCCCTGATCAAGATATCTTATAGCTAGTTTATATGCAGCTAAAGAAGCTACTTCAAGATCTTTAGCATCATAAAGTGCCTCAAGATAAAGATTTATAGCATCTTTCATTTTACTGCTCATATAGAGTTGATCTGCAAGATAAATGCGTCCTAAATTTGCATATTTTGTACCTGGGTGTTCATGTATAAGACGGTCAAAAAAGTAGCTTGCATCACTAATAAACCCCATAGCACTATGAACACGAGCCAATATCAAAAGAACTTCAGGCAAATATTCATCTGATGTATAATGCTTTATAAACTGTTTTCCTAATTCAATGATTTTATCTGCATTCTCTTTCATATCCATAGCAGCAAGAGCTTTAATCTCATATCTTAAAAAATCTGTTTCAAAGATAGATTTAGGATGAATCTCTCTTGCCTCTTTTGCCATATCATAAGCTTTTGAATATTTACCCGCAGCAAAAGCCTCTTTAATTGCTATAAAACGCTCTACATCACGATTATTTTTTATAAAAACAGGATCACCATTTAAGTCAACTGCACCAATACTTGGCAAAGCAAAATCTCTCCAATCTATAGGAAACGATAAATGCTCTACAAAATATTTCTTTTTACCTAAAAATGGTAAACTTTTTTCAAAACCTACTATAATCCAATGTTTAGAAGTTTCTGGAAAATCTGGTTTGATTACTGAATTTTCATATATTACTGGAGGCAATGGAAAGAGTCTAGACTTTTTTGTAGGAGCTATTTTTAGTATAAATCTACTATTTTTAACTTCATAAGATATTTTAAAAAAATCTGTTTTTACAATAGAGAAGAGATCTTTAGGTACAAGTGGTAATGTACACTGGTACTCTTTTATATGACCCTCTACAATTTTATAAGGATAACATTTAAATGAAATATTATCTTTTAAATCTAATATTGTATATGCCGATCCACTCTCCATACCTCGTTTTATGTCAATAGTTAGGGCATGAAGAGCAGTTGTAAATAGTATTAAAGGCAACCAGATTAGATATCTGATCTTTCACTCCTGACTTTAATTAGGCAGCAGATTAAAATCCGCTTGCCTGAACGTAATTTGTTATGAATTCTAACATAGGTTCAACAGCCAATACTGCAAAAACTGTTAAAACTACAGAAAATCCAATGATTGTTTGTAACGGCTTAGAAGCATTTCTCATATAGACCGTCCCATCATTTTCTGCTGGATCTTTCAAGAACATATAAACAATTAGTTTTAAATAGTAGTATGCTGAAATTGCACTGTTAATTGCCATAATAAGAGCTAAAATAATATAGTCACTATTAACTGCTGCACTCATAATATATAGTTTTCCCCAGAAAAGTGAAAAAGGAGGCACACCAGCTAAAGAGAGCATAAAAAGAGCCATAACTACAGCACCTACAGGCATAATCTGGATCATACCAGAAAATTTCTCATATGGATGGTCAAAACGTTCATGCCAAATAGAGGCTTTATGACGAGAGACCCATAGCATTGCAAATGCACCAAGGTTTGTAAATAAAAAGAGTATCCAGTAAAGGAAAAGTGCACTGTTAGCTTGAGTAGTTCCTATCATAATAGCAGCCATTACAAAACCGGCATGCGAAATTGAACTGAATGCAAGCATTCGTTTAACATCTTTTTGAACAAGAGCCATAATATTTGCAAGAGTCATTGTAACAACTACAGCTGCATAAAGGATATCTCTAACCCATACAACATCAAGATGGATCATAAACTCAAACAGTCGCATAGCAACTACAAAGCCAGCAATTTTAGGTACAACAGACATATAACCTGCTAAAGCTGCATTTGCACCTTCATAAACATCTGGTGTCCATGTATGGAATGGAACCATAGATAGTTTAAATCCAATTGCAGCAATGATAAATGATGCAGCAACAAGAAGAACAGTCATATTTACAAAATTACTGTCTACAAGAACTTCTGCAATTTTATAAATTTCAACACTGCCGGTAAGAGCATAAAAGAGCATTGAACCCATAACATAGAAGCCTGCTGCCAATGCACCCATAACAAAGTACTTGATTGCTGCTTCAAAAGATTTTTCACGGTTATGAAGCGCAATAAGTGTATATAGTGACAAACTTGCAGTCTCAAGACCAACAAAGATTAAAATAAGGTTGTCGCTTGCAACCATAAACTGAAAACCAGCAACCATGAAAAGGAAGAGTGCAAAAAACTCAGGGTAACTATACTCATGGAAACGCTTGGAGGTTAATGCAAGCGGTATAAAAAGCATTGATGCTGCCAAGATGATGATCTGTGAGAGTACAGCAAGACCATCAATCAACATAATATCAAAAAATCCACGCTCTCCGATCTGCTGACCAAATACAACACCTAAATCTACAAATATAATAAGGACACTCAACATTACATAGAGTGTCTTGTCTAGATCTTTTTTAATTAGATCTATAACCAAAATGCCGAGTCCACCGGCAATCGCTACAAGCATAGGAGCAAGTGTTCCTAAGTTCAGCGATTCCAAACTTACTGAAATTGGCTCTAACATTATTTCGCCTCCCTTTCGATTACCGTTGGTTTAATAACTTCTTTTGCTTCAGCGGTAATCGCTTTTTTATGCATAAATGATACCAGTGCCTCTACACTTGTATTGATTGGTTCTAAAACAGGTTTTGGATAGACACCAAGCCAAACAGTTACAAGAACCAGTGTCCAAAGTGCCATACTCTCTTTTCCATTTAAATCTTTTAAATCTTTATTTTTCTCATTAACAACTTCACCGAAGAATGACTTTTTATAAAGAGTAAGCATATAGACTGCACCAAGAATGATACTAGTACCTGCTAAAATTGTCATAGTATGTGATACTTGATAAAAACCTGCCAAGCTTAGAAACTCACCAACAAAGCTCATTGTAAGAGGAAGACCAACAGATGCCATAACCATAATACCCATGATTGTTGCATACTGAGGCATTACTTTTGCAAGTCCGCCAAACTCACTCATAAGTTTAGTATGTCGTCTGTCATAGATGACTCCAACAAGCATAAAGAGAGCACCACTAACAACACCGTGGCTTAGCATAAAAAATACTGAACCAGAAATTCCTTCAGGGTTCATTGCAAAAGTACCAAGAACAATAACACCCATGTGTGAAATAGAACTATATGCAACAACCTGTTTCATATCTTCCTGAGCATAAGCAACCATCGCCGTGTAGATGATCATAATTAGAGAAAGAACTGCAACAGGATAGATCATATAGACAGATGCATCCGGGAACATTGGAAGAGGCAGACGAACAAGACCATATGTACCCATCTTAAGCAATACTGCTGCAAGAATTACTGAACCAATAGTTGGTGCTTGACCGTGTGCATACGGAAGCCAAGTATGGAATGGGAACATAGGTACCTTAATAGCAAGACCAATGAAAAATGCAATGAATAGCCAGAACTGATAATTCTCAGGCAGAATCAATCTGTGCCACTCTGTAATAGAGAAGCTCCATACACCAGTTGCTTGATGATAAAGATATGCCATAACAAGCATACCTACAAGCATGATTAATGAACCTGCAAATGTATAGAGGAAAAACTTGATAGCTGCATATATTCTAAGATTTCCACCCCATGCACCAATGATATATAGCATTGGAACAAGCGAAAGCTCCCAGAATACATAGAACAAGATAGCATCAAGAGAAACAAAGACACCAACCATTGTCATCTCTAAGAATAGTAAAGAGATGATCATATTTTTAATATCTTTCTCTATAGACAATGCTATCAAACCGATAGTTGTAATAAATGTCGAAAGAATGACAATGAAAAGAGAGATGCCGTCTACACCCAAATAGTAACTGATTCCAAAACTAGGGATCAACGGAACAAGTTCTACAAACTGCATTCCTGCATAACTACTGTCAAAACTGAACCATAACCACAGTGAGAGCAGGAATTCAATTGCAGCCACTGAGATACCATATGCCCGGATCGACTCTTTAGAGACGACAAAACCAAGCAAGCCGGCAATTGCCGGAAAGAAAACCAAGACTGATAAAATGTGATCCATACCTACTCCTTAACGCACGGGACTGTAAAAGATGGCTGCAAGTAGCAGAATGAGCAGACCCACTCCCATCCAGCGCAGCATATTTGAAAGGTTACCGCTTTGAACAACACGAGAAACCATACCAGATTTGTAAATAGATGTTGCAATAAAGTCAACGGTTGCATCGACAATCTTAAGGTCCATATCTTTCCAGAAGATTCTTGACAACTCTGCATACGGTTTGCAGATATAATCGTTATAAATCTGTGGAATATAGTACTGGTTGAATAGCAACTTATAAATAAATGTATCTTCCCAGCTTTTGCTGAAGCCGCCTTTGCTATATTTATAGACTGCAACTGCAATACCGCTAATTGCAATACCCAAAGTCACAGCAACTAAAGTCCAGAATGTTCCTGTTGAAACGTGATACTCTTCAATTGGAAGTACATACGAAACCATATGCAAGAAACTATGTTCAAAGAAACCTGCAATAACCGCAAGAACAGCTAAAGGTGCCATAGCCCACAGCATAAATCTGTACGCTTCATGCGGATGGAAACCAAAGATTTTATAACGCTCTTCACCAAAGAATACAAGCATAACAAGACGGAAGCTATAGAATGCAGTCAATCCTGCAGTAACCCACAATACTGTCCACAATACATAGTGATCTGTTGAGAATGCTGCTTCTAAAATCTTATCTTTTGAGAAGAATCCAGCAAATGGATAGATACCTGCAAGTGCCAAAGAAGCTAGTGTCATCAAAATCATTGTCCACTTCATCTTTTTAGCAAGACCACCCATTTTGAAGATATCAAGCTCATCATCCATAGCGTGCATAACATTACCTGCACCAAGGAATAGAAGTGCTTTAAAGAAAGCGTGTGTCATAAGGTGGAAAAGTGCAATCCAGTAGGCACCAAGACCAGCAGCAACAAACATGTAACCAAGCTGTGAAAGAGTTGAGTATGCAATAATGCGTTTCAAGTCACGGTTAACAAGAGCCATTGATGCAGCAAATAGAGCAACAAATGCACCTAAACTTGCTACAAAAAGGCTTACTTCTGGTACTTCACCATAAAGAGGGTTTGCACGAATAACAAGATAAACACCTGCTGTAACCATTGTTGCAGCGTGGATAAGTGCAGAAACAGGTGTTGGACCCTCCATCGCATCTGCAAGCCAAGTGTGTAGTGGGAACTGTGCAGATTTACCCATAGCACCGATAAACAAGAATGCAGTAACCATGATCAACAGTGTATGATCTTTATCTGCAACTTGTGCAAAAACTTCATCATACTGAAGGCTTCCAAAGTTCCAGTAAACAAGGAAGATACCAATAAGCATACCAAGGTCAGCAATTCTGTTCATAATAAATGCTTCATTTGCTGCCCAAGACGCGCTCTCTTTATGGTACCAGAACCCGATCAATGCCCAAGAACAGAGACCAACACCTTCCCAACCGATGAATAGACCGGCAAAGTTGTCACTCATAACTAGTACCATCATAGAGAAAACAAAAGCTGAAAGCCATGCGAAGAATCTGTTAAAAGATTTGTCGTGGCTCATATACCCCATTGAGTAGACATGAACTACTGTAGATACTGTCGTAACAACAAACATCATAGTAGCAGTTACCTGGTCAACCAAAAACCCAAATGGAATATAAAGCCCACCAGCATGGATCCAGTCCATCATTTTTACATGTACTACTTCTCCATGCATAACATGAAGTAATAGAGCAACAGAACTAACCCAAGAGACAAACAGCAGCGTTGATGTCGCAATACCGGTAACTAAAGTTTTCGGACGATTTGCGAAGAGTGCTGCAAAGAGTGATCCGACAAGCGGAGCAAATAGTGCTATATAAAGATACTTTTCCATTGACGCTCCCTTTACCCGTGCATTGATTGCATAGAATCAATATCAAGCGTACCACGTCGCTTGTACCATACAATCATAAGACCTAAACCGACAGCAACTTCACTTGCCGCAACAGCAACAATGAAGAATGCAAACATTTGACCGGTCAGATCGCCATAAAATTTTGAGATTGCCGCAAATCCTATGTTTACTGCATTAAGCAGTATCTCTGTTGAAAATAGCAGCAAAAGCAGATTTTTTCTACGATATACACCTACCAAACCTATACAAAAGAGTATGGCTGAAAGGATCAGATAGTGGCTGAGTGTTATCATTTGGCACCCTTTTCTTGGAATTCATCTTCTACTTTTAGTGTAAGACTCTCATCCATCTTTTTGCCTGCAAGAACAATACCTGCGATCATAGCTACAAGAAGCATAACTGCAGCTACTTCAAATGGAACAAGATATTTTGTAAAGAGGACAATACCTACTGCTTGAGGGTTTTCAACACCTTCAACCATAGGGTATAGTGCTGTAATATGGTCAGATACAATTGGTGCCACAAGTGCAATAACCATTAAAAGTGCAGCCATACCACTTAAAAGAAATACAAGTTTAGGAGCTTTAATCTCCTCTTTGACTTCACGTGTTGTATCAAAAAACATCATACCAAAGGCATAAAGTGCCATTACCGCACCGGTATAGACAATTATCTGAACAACACCGAGAAAGTCGGCATCGAGCAGAAAGAAAAATCCGGAAATCATAATCATCCCTGCAGCCAATGCACTCATAGAGTAGAGTGCATTCTTACTCAATACGGTAATACTGAACATTACAATTGTCACCGCACTGAAGAGATAAAATGCTATTGTTTCAAACATCATCCAATCCTTAATACGCCAATGGCGTTTTCTTTATGCGCTCATCCGCATTCGGGCTGACAGCACCAAATCCAGGGAACTCATCCTGCTTACCCTCTTTTAGGAAATCAAGAGGTGTGAGCATGTCATCTTTAAGCACGAAGTGCGCACGCTGTTCACTTGCATTCTCATATCGTGGTCCGTGAACAATTGCAAGTTCAGGACATACCTCTGCACAGTAACCGCAGAAGATACAGCGACCAAGGTTAATAGTATATTCAGTAACCTCTTTACGCTGATTTTCATCATATCTAGTATCCATTCGAATACAGTTTGCAATACAGATCTTTTCACACAATCCACAACCAATACATCTTTCATAACCACTCTCAAGCAGTCTATAGAGTTTATGAACAGCTCGGTATCGTGGAGAGATAGGTAGTTTCTCTTTTGGATACTGAACAGTGTGGATGTTGAACTTCACCATTTCACGGAAAACAACCCATAAACCTACAAAAAGCTCACCTTTGAATGTTCGCTTTACAACCTGTTTAAATTTTTCTAAAGGTTTTACAGGCGGTTTGTCAACTGGAATATACGTATAGTTTTGCATAACATTTCTATCTTTGAATTGTTCAAGACTCATTATTTTACTCCTTAATTTCGGTACTCGGAGTTTTTGGATGCAAGTTTGCATACCAAAAACTCGTAAAATGCTAAAAAAGTGAAGTAGTTCACTTTTTCTTTACGCATTTTACCCCCTTACATCATCAATACGATGCCGGTAACGACAACGTTAATTACAGCGATTGGCATCAATACTTTCCAACACAACCACATCAACTGATCTGGTCTAATGTGAGGCCATGCAGCACGTGTCCAAAGGAAGAAAAAGAATAGGAACGATACTTTAAGTACAATAGCCAATCCTCCAGGAATGAATCCCCAGTCATTAAAGCCGCCTAAGAAGATCAAACTTGCCAAGAATGCAAGAGTGATCATGTTTGCATACTCACCGATGAAGAACATACCCCATCTCATACCCGAATACTCTGTCGCATAACCAGAAACGATCTCTGCTTCATGCTCAAGAAGGTCAAATGGTGTACGGTTTGTCTCTGCAAATCCTGCAATTAAGAAAAGAACAAATGCAACTGGCTGTGTCCATACGATCCAGTCACTGAAACCACCTGATTGATAGTTATTGATATCTATCAGTGAAAGCGATCCGACAAGCATAAGTGGAGCCAAGATGCTAAGACCTGTTACAACTTCATAACTAAGTAGCTGAATAGCAGTACGAGCTGCACCAAGAAGTCCCCATTTGTTTGCACTTGCCATACCTGCAAGAAGCGGTGCAAAAAGTCCGCTTGCCATAACACCAAGAACAAACAGAACACCAACATTAATATCAGCAATGATTGGGTGTACAGTCACTCCAAAGAGTTCAAACTCAGGAAATAGAGGAACTGCAGCTAATGCAATAAAAGCCGTAGCCGCTCCAATTACAGGAGCAATCATAAAGATTGGCTTTACAGAGTTTTGAGGGACAATATCCTCTTTTGTAAAGAGTTTGATACCATCCGCCAATACTTGAAGCAAACCATATGGACCAACATGCATTGGACCAAGTCTTCTTTGCATAAATGCAAGTACCTTACGCTCAAGATATGTTCCAAATCCTGCAAGAGCTGAGAATAGCCCCAGCACAACAAGGATTTTGATAATCGTTGCGATTACAAATTCAGTTAATGTCATGGCTTACACCTTTTCTACGTTTACGTTTTGGAATCGGTTAGATGCAAAGAGTTTGTCAGCATCAATACCAGGATCAAAATCCGGTACCATAACAATCTCTCCACCGATAAATTTATCGATTTCAACCTCTAATTCCACCGTTTCACCAGATATTGTCACTTTAACTCTATCACCAGCACTTAGACCCAGCTTCTCACACTTTTCAGCTGAAACATAAAGCTTAGCGTCAGTTGCTATTTCATGAGCTTTTTTCGTAAATTCATTGAATTGCAAAACAGGATTACAGCGATATGCAATCTCTCCATTTAATGCATTTGATTCATCAATTTTATCAACTTTTACCTTGACAGAACGAACCTTTTTATCTTCTAAAAGGTATCCTCGTACCTCTTCTCCACTGTTTGTATAGTGGTTTGGAAGGTCATCAAAGTTAAGTGTTTTAAATCCTTTAGACTCAGGCAATGCTGCCGTATAGTCTACTGTTAACTCTGCTTCCAATCCTAATGCATTTGCTAAATCATTTAGAGTGTAGCCTTTATAAGGAAGAGCAACATTTGTAGGAACAACTCGCTTATCTGCAATTGTCATTGTGCCCTCTTGCTGGTTAATTGATGGCATGTCAAGGTCACCGTTACCACTGGCGCTAAGTACAAAATCACCTTTTGCATTGTAACCAATGACATACTCTCCAGCTTTTTCATCAAGATCACAAATCAAGCTTACTCCAAGAGTATTTGTTTTACTTGGCAAGATAAGCACTTTAAAGTTTGTACACTGTTCAATTAAACCGGCAAGTTTTGCAAGATTCTCTGCTTTAGGATGGTTAATTAAATCTTCACCAAGAATAATAGAGAATTTCTCTTTTTTAGCAAGCATTTTAACCATCTTATCAGAGAAATCTTCAGGTGCTCCAAGAATGTCAAGAAGTCCGTTAAGATCTACTTCTACCTCTTTTTTCACTTTCTTAGGAACCATTTTGGTTACCTCTTCAGTAACCTCTTTCTCTTCACCAGTCTCTTCGTCTTTCACTTTTTTAGTTACTTTTTCGGTTACTTTCTCTTTTATTGTCTCTTCAACTGTCTTTTTGCCTTTCTTATGGAACTTAGACAGATAGTTTACAACCTCTTTAGGAAGTTTCTCTTTATCTCCAAAGAGATCCAAAATAAGATAGAGTGCCGCCTCTTCCAAACCAGGCTTATGGTTAATGCAGATAAGGTTTTTGCCAAATCCTTCAATAACTGGGTCTTTAACAGGATGGAAATAAAGCCCTGCACCCTTGTTCATTTTGATTGCATTGTTAAATGCATATCTTGCACGAGGGTTGTCACTTTTCAATTGTGCACCAATACTTACAACAAAGTCACTGTTATGAACATCACTCAAATCACCACTGTAAAGAGAGTTACCAGTTACTTTTGAAAATGTTTTTAAGAAGTTATGGTAACGTCTTGCATCTTCATTTATCAATTTATAACCATACTTCTCTTTAAGTCTATTAAGGATCAATGCCTCTTCATTTGTAATGACTGAAGAGAAACGGATGGTATCAGCTTTCTTAAATGCCTCTAAAGCTTTTTGGAAAGCTTCTTCATCTTTACCTTCTGTTCTGTTTTCAAAATCATAACCAAATCGTCCAGCACCACAAAGAGAGACATAGTTCCACTCATTTTTAACTCTGTAGATTTTTGGTTCCGGATTGTCAATACTTGTATGCTTGACATCATAATATAGTTGACAACCTGCACTACAGTGAGCACAAGATGCTGGAATAGATGTTAATTCCCAAGCATTTGATGTATACTGAAAATCGCTGCTTACTAAAGCACCGACTGGACATACTGCTATACACTCGCCACAATCTGTACACTCAAGTGTATCACCGCTTGTTGGTCCAATCAGTGATTTATTAAGCTTGTTCCACATTGCATAAGCATCTTTAGGCATCTCATTTTTAAGCTCTTTGTCAAGAGGGTCACCTCCTCTTGGTACTGTTTTAAGCGCTGAATCACCAATCATATCTTTACAAACAGTTACACAGCGCTCACAAACAATACAAAGAGCTGGATCATAGTGTATGAGTCCCCAGTCCTGCGCTACACGATGGGTATCTTTAATAGCATAGTGCTGTTCATCAACACCCATCTCAAGTGTATAGTTTTGAAGTTCACACTCACCTGACTGATCGCACACACCACACTCTAGTGGATGGTTTACATCATAAACCTCCATAATAGCACGGCGCTCTTTTGCAATATTTTCAGTAAGAGTGGTGATTTCCATTCCATCTTTTGCTTTTGCATTACAAGCATAGACTTGCTTTCCGTCAGCCTCTACAAGACAAATTCGGCAAGCAAGAGTAGGACTACACCGTGTAAGGTAGCAGATAGCAGGAATGAAAATACCGTTAGCACGTGCGATATTGAGAATATATTCACCCTCTTTCGCTTTACACTCTTTCCCGTCTATTTTGATTGTTATATCACTCATTTTGATTATCCCACTTCTTCAATTTTGCTTTGACTATACCGATAGATTGAAGATAGCAAATCTTCTCTCAACCCAAGGTCAAAGGTTGGATTGAGTGCAATTGTCCCTTTTAAATCTGGGTCTATTTTAAACACTCTCTCCATCTCTACACCCTCTACATTCAACCTGACTCGCACACCCTCTTTCAGCTTTGCAGCCATTGCAAATTGTGCAGAACCATAAAGTATTGGCTCCTCTTTGCTTAGCTGAGATGCTTTATATGTCTGTGGACCAAACTGAAGTACCGGGTCACAACGGTAAAGAATGGCTCCGTTAAACTCTGGAAGGTCAGCTACCTCTTCAAGAGTTGAGTCTACTGAATGCTTCATACGTTTAAGTTCATACCCACGTACTTCACCATCTTGGTTGGTAAAATAGTATGGAATATCATCAAAACGAACTGCTTCAAAGCCTCTTTCTTGAGGAAGTTTTTCTGTATAATCAATCGTATATCTTGCTTCAACACCAAGTGCATTAGCCAAGTCGTTTAGCACATAACCATTGAAAGGAAGAGCTACATTTGTTGGCACTACACGTTTGTTTAGAGTAGTAAATGTACCCTCCTGCTGATTAAGTGCTGGCATATCAAGATCACCATCTCCCAAAGAGCTTAAAACAAAATCACCAGGTGCGTTGTATCCGATGACATACTCTCCTGCCTTTTCATCAAGGTCACATATAAGAGCAACACCCAAAGAGTTTGTTTTAGGAGCTACAGGTAGTACACTCATACCGCCAAAACGCTCAAAAAGTGCTGCAAAACGTGCTATCTGTTCAGCTCTTGAATGATTTATGCAATCTTCCCCAATGACTACTGCTATACGTTTACAGCGTTTTAAAGTTTTTTGAATCTCTTCAAGTTCCTCTTCACCGACATTGCTTTCAGCACTTAGATATCCATCATCTAAATCATTTAAATAATTCTCAATCTTTTTAATATCTACCTTGCCTTCAAGCATTGTCTTGGCAAGCATTGCAATAACACCCTCTTCTGTTCCAACCTCATATTTGACAAACTGGGTTACAACATTTTGCATCTGCTTATCTTCCATTGGATGCATATAGATAACACGGGCGTTATGGCGTTTTGATGCCATTGTTATGTGATAACGAACAGCTGGATTATCAGTAAGGATGCGTGAACCTATAACAATAACTCCATCAGCATCAGCAAGTGATTCCAACGATCCATTAAATAGAGTCTTGCCGCTCATTGTCGCATAACTCTCAAGGAACTTTTGATACTTTCTTGCATCTTCATTGAGAAGTTTGTAACCATACTTCTCTTTAAGTTTTTGCAAGATCATCGCCTCTTCATTTGTTATGCGACTTGTAAAGCGGATTGTGTCAGCCTTTTTAAAGCTTTCAATTGCTTTATTGAAAGCCTCTTTATCCTTACCTTCAACACGATTTTCAAAGTCAAATCCAAAGCGTCCGGCACCACATAGAGTAGAAAACTCAAACTCATTGGTTACACGATAAAGCTTTTTCTCACTTGCTTCACAAGCTCCAGCATACTTTCTCTCATAATATAGTGAACATCCTGCACTACAATGAGCACAGCTTGCCGGAATCTTTTCAAGCTCCCAAGCATTTGCAGAATACTGAAAGTTTGTACTTGTCAAAGCACCAACAGGACATACAGCTACACACTCTCCACAGTTGGTACACTCAAGCTCTTCTGTTCCCTTAGGCTGAATTTTAGAACCATATCCACCATAATGAATCTCAATAGCATCATCACCAATTACTTCATTACATACGTGTACACACTTTTCACACAAAATACAAAGAGATTCATCATAACCAATGAAATCCCATTTTTTAAGATCGCGCTTATGCTCTTTTGCTGAAAACTCTTGAGTGTCAACACCAAACTCAAGTGTTTTGTTTTGCAAGTCACAAGCACCACTTTTATCACAGACACCACACTCTAAAGGATGGTTAACATCATATAGCTTCATAATATTTTGTCGATGGCTGAAGAGTTCTGCTGAATTAGTACGAACTTCCATACCATCTAAAGCAGGAGCCTGACAACTTAAAATAAAACCATCTGCTCCTTCAACTTCAACAACACAAAGTCGGCATGAAGCTATAGGCTTAACTTTAGTCAAATAACACATTGTAGGAATATAGAGTCCTGCACGGCGTGCTGCCTGCAGAATCGTATCTCCCTTTTTAGCTTCAATTCTCTGTCCGTCAATTGTTAGTGTAATCATGGACACATCCTTATACCGCTGTCATTGCGATGTAGTAGCATCGCATACAGCGTTCAGCTTCAGCTATAGCTTCTTCCTGTGTAAAGCCAAGATTGACTTCACGGTTATTGTCACGTCTCTCTTCAACTGACAACTTTTCACTCACTTGTCTTGGTAATCCAGGCAACCAACCTGTAACTTTCTCATTTTTATTGTAAACACGCAATTTTCTAAGATGATCTTCCATTATCTCTTCATCTGTTAGTGTAATTTCACCCGTTCTTACATAACGTGAAATGACTGATGCTGCACGTTTTGCCTGACCTACAGCATTAACGATTGTCATTGGTCCATACTCACAGTCACCTGCTGCAAAAAGCCCTTTTCGGCTTGTCATATAGTCACGTCCATTTGTTTTGAGTGTTCCCCAGCTTGTAAGCTCTAGCTCCCACTCTTCAGGAAGAAGACTCAAATCAGCAGACTGACTTACCGCAGGGATCAAATAATCACACTCAATTATGAAATCAGCACCCTCTATCTTTACAAGTTTCGGTCGTCCGCCGTCTGGATCTGGTACAAGCTCAAAACGGTTACACTTAAGAGCTTTAAGACGACCATTTTCATCTTCAAGAATCTCTTCTACAGCAGAGTGGAATATAAACTCAACACCCTCTTCTACAGCTTCGTGATACTCTTCATATGTTGTATTTCGGATGATTGTCTTCTCATCCCTTCTATAGAGCATTATAACCTTCTCTGCATTGGCTCGAACAGAACATCTTACAACGTCCATAGATGTAAATCCACCACCAACACAGACAACAGTTTTTCCTGTCAAATCAACCGGTTTTCCAATACCATATTTGACATAGAGGTTAATCTCATCCAAAAAGCTGATAGCCCCCCAGTAACCCGGCATATCTTCACGCTCATTTTTTGCACGAACTTTTTTAGAAAGGCGTGTACCAAATGAAAGGAGTGTTGCGTCATACTCTTTATCAAACTTTCTGAGCATATCTGCATCTACTCTTGTATTCATTATGAAGTTGGTACCTACACTCTTTGCAAGCTCGATATCTTTATTATATTTATCAACAGGCATTCGATACTCTGGAACACCCACTGCAACTTCACCACCAAGAACAGGAAGCTCTTCATAAACATCACACTGAATACCTTCAAGACCCAAGTAATAAGCTGCTGTCAAGCCGGCAGGACCTGCACCGACAATTGCAACTTTTTTATCTATTTTCTCTTTTGCAGGCTCTTTTGGATGAAGCCACTCAAGACCGTGATCAGTCTCATAATCTGCACCTAAACGCTTCAACTCCATAATCGAAATCGGCTCATCAAGGTTTGCACGTCGACACTCATCTTCACAAGGGTGTGGACATACACGGCCGCAAGTATGTGCTAGTGGCATTGTCTTACGTGTTGCCTGAAGTGAGTCATCATAACGCAAGTCACGTACACCTTCAATATATGCAGGAATGTCTACATGCGTAGGACAAGCATCCATACAAGGTGCTGTAACTTTTGCAATGTAATTAATCTCATCAAGATGATAATCTTTGCTCGGTTTTTTGTTTTCAATAAGGTCCATAAATGTATCGTGATAATGCTCGAGCATATCTAAAAGCGGTTTTGGAACTGTTCGTCCAATTTCACATTTAGAGGTCTCCATCATTGTTCTAGAAACCTCTTTTAAATGCTCAAGGTCACTTACTTCACCTTCACCACGAGCAATTTTATCCATCAAGTCATATAAAATTCGTCCACCCCATCGTCCAGGTGCACAACGTCCACAAGCTTCAGAATATTGCTGATAAGTTGCCGCATACTCTGTTCCAAGCCGGACTACATCAACCTCTTCATCGAAAATTGCAAATCCATCCCAGCCTATGAATGCTTTTGCATTTCTATCTGCTTCATACTGCTCTGGCAACTTATATTCCGACTCAACCCATTCAGATTCCGGCTTGCCACGGTTATCAATAAACTCACCGCGCCAGGTCGAAAAAACTACTCGAGCCACTATTTTTTCCTTCTCACTACAATGGTCCAGTCAGCTTCATTGAACTTGAGCGAGTTCAATAACTCATGTCCAGCCTCTTTGACCATATCAGCTGTTTTTTGAATAGGGCTGAAGTCACCTATCTCAAATAGGAAAATTGCCACTTCACCAGGTTTTGTTCCATTATCTAACAATTCCATCATACGATCATAGAAATCATCGTGTAAATGGCGTAAATCGTAACGTACCATTATCTCCCCCTTATCTGTCGATTTCGCCGAAGACGATATTTGTACTACCAATAATCGTAACAATATCCGCAATATAAGTTCCAGGCAGTAAGTCTTGTAAAATTCCGCAGTGCCAGAAACTTGGTGCTCTCATTTTCAATCGATATGGATATGGATCTCCTTGAGAGTTGATGTAGAACCCAAGCTCACCTTTTGGACTCTCCGTAGGCACATAAACTTCACCTACCGGTGGACGCATTCCTTGAGTTACAAGCACAAAGTGCTGCATTAAAGAGTAGTTTTGCGTCATAATATCTTCTTTAGGAGCCGAAATATATTGTGGCGCATGTGCCATTAACTCTGGTGGAGTATCATCATACATTGAGATCAATTGCTGAATAATGCGAACAGACTGACGCATCTCTTCCATATAAAGCTTGTAACGTCCATAGCTGTCACAAGCATCAGTTACAGGAATATCAAATTCAAGCTCATCGTAAAGCTCATATGGCTCCTCTTTACGGATGTCATACTCTATGCCTGAACCACGAAGCATAATTCCTGTACATCCCCAGCTTTTAGCCATTTCTGGTGGAACTACACCGACACCTTCAAGACGCATACGCCAGATGCGGTTTTCTGTCAAAAGATCTTCATAATCTTTAATGTTTTTAGGAAGCTCATTAACAAATTTTGCCAATGCACCAAGCCATCCTTCAGGAAGATCAAGTGGAACACCACCAATACGCACAGCTGAATGTGTCAAACGTGCACCACAGTAATCTTCCATTAAGTCCATAGCAAATTCACGCTCTCTAAAGCAGTATAGGAACACACTCATAGCACCAACGTCAAGTGCGTGTGTTGCCAACCAGAAGAGATGTGAAATGATACGGTTAAGCTCCAAAAGAATTGTACGAATAACTTTTGCACGTCTTGGAACTTCAAGACCGATCAACTTCTCAACAGCTAAAGCAAAACCATAGTTGTTTGATGTTGCAGCGATGTAGTCCATACGGTCAGTTGTTGGCAAGAACTCATTGTAGATCATGTTCTCTGCCATCTTCTCCATACCACGGTGGAGATATCCAATATCCGGAACCGCACGAACCACCTGCTCACCATCAAGCTCAAGAATTAGACGGAGCTGTCCGTGTGCTGAAGGGTGCTGCGGCCCGAAGTTGATAACCATATGGTTATCTTCTCGTTCAAACTCCAGGTTTTCAAAAAACGGTCGTAATTTATTGGTTTGTTGCATCCGCGTCCCCTTACTTTCTCTTATCAAGCACTTTTGGCGCTTTGTTGAATTTTTCAATCATAAAGACACCCTCTTCTTCTTGATACTGAACAGGTGTTGCTGCACCTTCATCAACTGGAGCACCTTTTGGTACTTCATGACCAAGACGGGCAAAACGTTCAGTATCATAACGGTCAACTCGAGCAGGATCTCGGTTTTCTGGTCCAATGATATCACGTGCCTCTTTACCGAAAATCTTATCAACTTCATACCACTGAGCAAACTCATCACCTTCAAGGGGATAAGTTTTACGAAGTGGATGACCTTCCCAATCATCTGGCATAATAAGTCGTTTAAGATATGGATGGTTGTTAACTTTAACACCCATTAAATCCCACATCTCACGCTCTGCCCAGTCAGCACTTCTATAAAGAGGATTTACACTTTCAATTGCCTGAAACTCATCTACAAAACATTTCACACGAATACGTTTTGCGGTACTAAGGTTAAGAATTTGATAGAAAATCTCAAAACCACCACGCTGTGCAAGGAAATCGACTGCACTCATCTCAGAGAGCATTTCATAGCCGCGTTCCTCTTTTAAAGTACGAAGTACTTCAACATTGTTTTCAGGATTAATGTAAATTACAAGCTGATCACGCTGGATATAAGCTTTAAGTACTTCACATTTTGCTTTTACAGCTGCCAAATCTTCAGCATAAACGCCTTCGCTTGGTACAGGCTCTTCTGGTACACGAGGTGCTACCCAGAAGCGGTCTGTATAGTAGGCTTTTTTCTGTACATTATCTTTGGGAATATATGGTCTCATCATACCAACCTTTTAGGCTTTTGAGATTTGTTAGCAGACTCACGTCGAATCTTCTGTTGAAGAAGCATTACCGCATACTGCAGTGTCTCTGGACGTGGTGCACAACCAGGAAGATAAAGATCAACCGGAATTACACGGTCACACCCTTGAACAGTTGCATATGTATTGAACATACCTCCTGTATTGGCACAACTTCCCATAGAGATAACCCATTTAGGCTCTGTCATCTGATCATAAAGACGGCGAATGAACTCAGCATGTTTTTTTGTAAGAGTTCCAGCAACAATCATTACATCTGCTTGACGAGGTGATGCTCTAAAAATTGTACCAAAACGGTCAAAGTCATATCGGCTTGCACCTGATGCCATCATTTCGATTGCACAGCATGCCAATCCATAAGTTAATGCCCAAACTGAATTACTTCGTCCCCAGTTTAGGATCTTATCAACAGTAGTCAATGCAACAGGCAGACCGCCGCTTTGTGTGTAGTTTACTTGATGCTGTGCCATTCAAGTGCTCCTTTCTTCCATGCATAAATAAATCCTATTGCTAGCAATAGAATAAATAGAATCATTTCAGCAAAACCGAACCATCCTAAGACTTTAAAGTCGATTGCCCATGGAAACATAAAGATAATTTCCACATCAAAAAGTATGAAAAGAAGGGCAAACAGATAGAACTGTGCCGAAATTGTATTTGGCTGTTTTGTTACTTCAGGCCCGCACTCATAAATAGTGAGTTTGAGCTTCTCAGTATCCAGCCTTGCCAGTTTGCGACTAACAAACCTTGCAGCAAACAGTGTTGCGCTGAATGCACCAAATGTGATCAGCAGCAGCATAAAGGCACCGAAATACGGATGATCCACTACCATATGTGTCATCTAAAACCCCTTTTTAAGCCTAAATCAGGCTTATTTTTTGTGTCTACATACCAATGTTATGGTAGTGTAACAAATAAACTTTAAATGAATACTGATTCGGAATTTAAAACTTTTATAAGTAGTTAATTGTTTCACATGGAAACACGCAAATATTTTATTCATCATATTAAATCTAAATAATAAATAAATTTGAAGTTTTTAGAGGGTTTGTCGCTATTATTTATATTGTTTTTTGTAAATTATCTGTTTTTTAGTAGATTAATAAGCTAGCCTGTAAGAAGATTACTACAGTCCAACTCTTGCTAACAGACAAGAATTGGACAAACTTTACTTCATATGATTTTACTATTTATTGGCTTCAGCTTGCTGCTTAGCTTCCGCCTCTTTTTTAACTTTAGCTTCTTGCTGTTTTTTAAGCTTCTTAAGCCTTTTATGTTCAGCTAACTTTTCACGACTTTCACGAGCACGTTTTTCAAACTCATCCCACTTTTTATCGAAATCTTTTGCCTCTTCTATACGATTAACGAAGTATCCAAGTTTTTTGTCTTTTGGTAATGTTTCATTTCGTCCAAGAGGTGGTAATCTTGTTTCTGACTGAACCAGACACCCCTCGTCAGCTTTTGGACAAGCATCAACACATGCATGGCAATAGATGCAAAGATAAGGGTTATAACTATACTCGCGTTTATTATTCTCGACATCAACAATCTCAAAAAGAATTGCACCTGGAGGACAAATATCTTCACATTTGTCACAAAAAATACATAACTCCTCATCATAAAGAATCGTCCCCTTGTACCCCTTTGGCTCTGGTGACGGCGTATGAGGGTAACCAATTGTTTCCGGTTTTTTAGTTAGGTTTTTCAATGACTCTATAAACATCTTTACCATGGCATCACCTTATCGTGCAGTACATGAAAGACATGGATCAAAGCTAAGAACAATAGCCTGCGCATCTGAGTATTTTGAACCAACAAACAGCTCTTTAAGCACAGGAACATTTGCATAGGTTGGTACCCTTACTCTCACACGCTCCATTACCTTTGTTCCATTTCCCTTAACATAGTAGAAACACTCACCTCTTGGTGCTTCAACGCGAATAAATGTTTCACCTTTTGGACGTCCTTTAACCTTCACTTTAATATCACCTTCACCAAGTCCGTCAAGAACATTTAAACAGATCTCAATAGAGTTAAGCACCTCGTCAAATCGCACCATATTTCTTGCCCAGACATCACCTTCTGTCCGTAACTGCATCTTATAACCAAGCTCTTCATAAGGCAAGAAATCAAACTCTGCTCTTGCATCTGTTTTTAGTCCACTTGCTCTAGCAATAGGACCGGCAGTGTTATATTTTTTTGCCATCTCATATGTAACTACACCCACTCCTTTAGTCTTTAGTCCTAAAGTGTAGTCAGTCTCAAAAAACTCCATTAACTTCAAGACATGATCACGAAGTTCTTTGAGTCGAGTGCGGATCATCTTTTCATTTTCAACAGTTAAATCTCTACTGACACCACCGATTGTATAGTAGTCATACTGTACTCGGTTACCTGTAATAATCTCAAGAATTTCTGTCGAAATTTCTCGATATTTTACTGTTTGCATAAAGAGATTTTCATATCCGCAAACCTCTGCAACATGACCATTTGCCAACATATGTGAGTGGATACGATCTAACTCTACAACTAAAGTACGCAAGTAGTCGATCTTTTTATTTGTCTCAACACCAAGCAGTTTTTCAACTCCGTGTATATAAGCCGATGCGTGTGTAATAGAGCAAAAACCACAAACCCGTGCTAGTAGATACTGGACATTATTGAAGTTAAACTTTGTAACAGCAGCTTGCTCGATCCCTCTGTGAACATACCCTACATCAACGGCTACATCGGTAATAATCTCATTTTCTGTTTGAAAAACAAAGCTTACCGGCTCAGGAATAGCAATATGCTGAGAACCAAATACAACCTTAATCTTATTTCCCATTATATGTCTCCTTTCTCAGCGGTGCTTGCGGTGCTTCCGGCTCTAAGAACATACCTCTTACAGCATTTTCAATATTCAGATCAAACATATCTGCCAAATCCCACTCACTTAACCAAGTACATGGAATAATCTCAACCAAAGAAGGAATAACTGAATCGTATGCTACTCCTTCTGCTCTGAAAACATAGATCTTATTCTTTACACCATATTCAGAAAAGATCCAATCAATTGTCAAAGAGTCGCCATTATCAACAGCATTGACAGTTACATAGTGGTATTTATTTTCATCATACCACGCTTTAATCTCATCTTTGACACTCTCAAGTGTCACCTCTTTCATTATCAAATCTGGATTAATCATCAACAACTCCTATCTGCTTTAACAGCTCGTCGCTCTCTCCTACAAGATACTCTTTCTCTTTGCTTTTCTTTTCCCAAATCTCAACTGCTTCAATCAAACCATCAATCAGCGCTTCAATTCTTGGAGTACATCCAGGAATCCAAACATCAACAGGGATGATCCCATTTACGCCATTTTCAACATGATACAGGTCTCTAAAAACACCACCACCATGCGTACAAGCTCCCATTGCAACAACAACTTTTGGCTCAGGCATTTCAAGATAGAGTCGTCGAAGTACATCTCTACATCTCAAAGTTACAGGACCAGTTACAAGTAAAATATCTGATTGCTTTGGATTACCACGGTTGAGCATACCAAAACGTTCAATATCAAACTTTGGTCCAAGTGCAGCTAAAATCTCAATATCACATCCGTTACATCCACCCGTGTTGTAGTGCAAAATCCACGGAGACTTTTTTCTTAAACCCATTATTTGCCTCCCAATGCCAAAAAGAAGATATTAAATATTGAAAGAGGAATCAGAACAAACCAAGAGAATTGCAACATTCTTTTATAGTCTAACCGTGCAGTCGAGTTGTCAATAGCAACAACTAACAAGAATGTAAAAATAACTAGAAGTGCACCTACAAAATAGTTGCTTCCTCCAAACAAGAAAATCAAGAAATAGACATAAACATACTCAATCCATCGACCTGTGTAGACTGCTTCATAAAATGGACCGCTATACTCAATATCTGGTCCGCCAATAATCTCTTGATGTGCTTCTGCAACATCAAAAGGAGACTTATGCAAAAGCATAGGAAGAGTTCCTACAAATGCAAGAAACACCAAAGGTAACTGAAGCAAAGGAATACCATCATAAGATAAAATTTTTGCAATATCAAAACTTCCAGTTACAAGGTAAAGTGCAACAACCATTAAAATAATAACCGGTTCATAAGAGATAAGATGTATCAACTCTCTCATAGCACCCATAATACTGTAAGAACTTCTTACACTAAATGCACCAATAGTCAAAGCTAAAATTGAAATGATATGGAAAAAAATGGCAATTAGAAGATTGTTTCCTAGCATCAATACTGCCATTGCAAACCAGGTAGAGATAAAATACATTACCCCCATAGATGCATGGAATGAGTGAACCATTAAAGGTCTTTTTTCCATTAGCTTAACAAAGTCATAGAATGGCTGCAGTACAGGCGGCCCCATTCTGCTTTGCATTCTTGCACGAACGACTCGCTCAATACCAAATATCAATCCTCCAATAATTGGAGCAAAAAGTGTCAATAGTACCGCACTCATAGTAGTTGTCCTCCTAAAACCAACACAAGTAAGAAGAGTGTCACTGCAAAAACATTGATCTTCTCTTCATATTTTGAGATAAAGTTAAAGTCATAACTCTCAGCTTCTCTTGGATATATCTCTCCACAATTGTAAGGATGTGTCTGATCAACTTTAAGCTTGACAAACAGTGGTGCCGCATGAATAATAAGAAGCAAGATAAGTGCACCTATAATTTGCCAGAAATAGAGTGTCGAATCTCCAACTACTAGAGACAATCCGTCTGCATAGATATTTGCATGACCAGCAATAGGAGTAGCTATATCCATAATAAAGTTACCTATAAATGGAGAAATAAATACTGTCATTACAACCAACCAAAGGTAGTACCAGATTGATACATACAAAAAGTTTTTATCCATAGGTGAAAAATCAATCTTACTAAATCGGTGATGTTTAATAGCTACACCTAAAACTTTTATGTAGAGTACACTCAAAAAGACACCACCCGTTGTAACAAGAAGAATAAGCATCACAAATCCACCGGAAGATAGAAAGTTACTTGCCTCTTCGATCATAAGCCACTTTCCGATGAATGTACCAAAAGGGATAAATGTCATGTTAAGGAAACCAAAGAAGATAAACAAAAGAGTAAATGGAGCTCTCTCAAAGAGTCTGTTCATATCTTTAATATATTTAACATTATAAAGCTTTTCAAGAATTCCAGCTTCAACAAATAAGAACCCTTTTGCAAAACCGTGGAAGATTATTAACATAATCGAAACCGCAACAGCAGTTGGTGTACCAACAGCAGCTGCAAGCATCATCAATCCAAGTAAAGAGATCGTTGAGTAAGCAAGAATTCTTTTAAAGTTATCTTGTGTTAGTGCAAAAACTGCAGCAGCAACAAATACAAAACCAGTTGTTAAAATCAAAAGTTTTGAAAGAAGTGTATCTTGAATAATAGGAGAGATTCTCAAGATCAAAAATGGAGCAATTTTAACCATTGTAGCTGAATGTAGAATCGCACTAACAGGCGTAGGTGCAACCATCGCTCCAAGTAACCATTTATGAAATGGTAGTTGAGCACCTTTGACAAGGGCTGCTATAGAAAGAAAGCCAAAAGCTGCCATTGACATTGTAGCTGGATCCATAGCTAAAAGATCTGTAAAGTGGTAAACACCAAAATCTTTAACCATAAGAATTATGGCAAAAAGGATTGCAACACCACCAATTTGGTTCATCCAAAGTGCCAATGTAGAGTTGTTAATAGCAACTTCATCTTTTCTAAAACCAATGAGTACCAATGAAGCAAGTGTTGTAGTTTCAAAGAGTGCAAAGAACCACTCAACATTGTTGGCACTTACGGCAAAGTTCATAACTCCCAAAAAGCCTATGACAATAGCAACAAACTTGTGTTTATCTTTCTCATCATAGTCCATATAGCGAGTAGAAAAAATTGCAATAGGCACACCAACAATACCAACCAACAGATACATCATTGCTGTAAGCTTGTCGACATATATATTAGCCGTGTCACTGTGTGGAGCAATAGATAAGACAATTATCAACAGTATAAACTGAGCAACCGCAAGAAGTGAAACCAAGATATTTTTTCTTGCATACCCAACCCACAAGAAGTACCCCAGCAATAAAAAGTCGAAGATGGTTACTAAAAGATTGAAAATTGTAGGAGTTTTGATCAATATTGGCAAGTTTGCACTATAGATAAGATATGCCATTACTGACAACACCGGTAGCATTATACATGTCAAAATACTGGTCACACGATCACTATTTGCCAAATAGATGGCAAAACCAGCCATTATGGGTAGTATAATACTAAGAATGACAAGAACTTCCATGAAGAATCCTTCTTATTAGAATTATAAGTTTTAGTTTTTATGCTCTAAAACTCTAGTAGTATTATATGTATTAACTATTCTAATATACTTTATTAAATAGCTAGAAAAGTCAATACACTAAATACTTAAATTTTCCACTAAGAAAAGTCCATAAAATGGTACTTTAGGTAAAAGAGGCCCAATTATATTAAAACAGTTATGAGACATAAATTAAAAAATTTGATTTTGAAGAATGTGTTAAAAATTTGGTCTATTATTGACATAATCATAAGTAAAGCAGTAAGTATTAATAGTAAAACTATCAGTTTTATTGAAAGAAAAAATTATCACTTATATAAATTAAACTATTTAATCTTTTCTTCAAGCTTCTCCATTAACCAATTAATAGGAATTCGTTCTTGCTCTAAACGTAATCCTTTAAATTCTTTAAACCGTAATGCATCATAAACTTCTAATTCTTTTGGCATTAGATTTGGTAAATTGGCTGTTGTTGGAGTTGGCTCTTGAACACATAGGTAGCTAAAATGATATAGTGTTTCTTTATCCATTAAAAAAGATTGAACATTTGGATGAATAGATCTAAAACTTGAAAGAATTGCAAAACCGTGTGTATCTATATCTCCCCAGTAAAAGATCTCTTCAGCAAAGTCAAGATCAAGTTGTCTAAATTGTCCAGCTTTGAAACCACCTCCATAGAGTATTATCACGTCTGAAAATAGTGGAAAAGCCAAAAATGTTGTAAGATTTTCAATAATAAATATATACTTTGCTTTTAAACCAAAAGTATTAAATGCTTCACAGGTAATCTCAATATCATCTATATTTGCAGTCTCTATCTCATTAGAGCGAAACCTTACACGACTTAAAGGATATCTCAATCCATACTTCTTTTCAAACCCATAATCTGAAAGTTTGGTAATTGATGAATTATAAAATTTTGTAGAAAGTACTACCTGCAAAAGTGTATCAAGTACCTTTTTATGTGACTGTATGAACTTGGTATCTACCCCTTCTATTGGAAGCTCTCTTATGTAAATATTTGGTTTTGGATGTAACAGAAAAAACTGCACAACAGAGATAATGCGATCCCATACATCCAAATGCTTCAATAAAATAAGCGGTTTTTGACGTAAAAACTCTCCAAGCCCTAAAGATTTTGCACTTTCAAAACCTTCAACAAATGCCTGATACTCCTTACTTTTCCCAAGAAACTGTAAATAGTCATCTAAAGTTTTAAAACAGAGTACTGAAGGAAGCCGTTGTGATCCAACTCTTTTATACTCCACAGCTGAATACTCAATAAATCTATCAAACTTTTTAAGAGAAGATAAAGATTTTTGAATCTCTTCAATTGAAGAGACAAACACCTTTTCAGTTGGTCTTTTAAAAGAGTATCGCAATGGAAATATAGTATTACCACTCAAAAGATCACTATAAAACTTTCCACTGTCATAGTAGCTCTGCGCCTTTTTTCTAAGTAGGTCAATGTTAAACACTATATCCCCATAAAATTTTATATCAATTATACATTAGTCTTTAAAAAGGTATCTCTTTATTTCTCTTTTAGAAGCACGATTTTTAGTATTACAACCATTTGTAAATAATCCTTCGTTTACTCCTAATATACTATAGTTTGAATGGTGTTTTATGCACCCGTTTTTTTTAATTAACTCAAAATTTAAGATAGTTTTTGTCATAATCCATATGTAGTTGAAAAAGTTACACCTATGAGGTGAAAGTTTTTAGTGTGACTTTTTCGCTGTTAAGTACCTAATTATAAAGCAAATTGGCTTGTTGTCTAATTTGGTATGGAATTATTGGGTAACAATATTCTAATAAAAATACAAAATAAAAGTTAAAAAATGGTACAAAATTTAAAAGAGTATTTTCAAAAAAAACTAGATGAAATATTTGCTGATAAGATAGAGATGAGTCTTTGGCAAGATAGTATCTGGACAGATATCGATAGTTATGATGAAGATTTGATATTTTCATTTGATTATAAAAAGATACAAGAGATATTTCCAAATTTTGGCATTGAGCATGTAGAATTTGATTATATAGGTGATGATCATGATGGACTCAGTAGCTGTGATACTGCAGAAGTTATACATTTTACCAATATAAATTTAGAAAATAAAACAAAAGATGACATAGATATTTTTTGTCAGATAATGCTTGATGGATATAAGAAGTTTTTAGAGAGCGATTATTAAAATAGATTTACAACCAAAAAACTTCACAAAGAAATAAAATCAATACTTAAAGCTTATGAGTTAGTTTTAGAAGAAGATAAGTATCAAAACATTTTAGATATGCATGAAATACCACAATATGAAGAGATAGTTTTTCATATATTTGTTCAATTATCAAATAAAAAAAATAAAAGGTGAACAATGAAAGATAAGATTTTTCCTATATTAGAGAAAACAGAAAACACTGATTTTTTATCTAAAAATTTTCAAAATAAAACTGTTAGACATGAAAGTATTAATTTTGATGAAAAAAACACAGAAAATTTTGTTTCACTCAATTTTTCAAATCCACTTTTAACTAAATTACTTATTATTGATAATAATATAGAAGGTAAATTAGTAGCCTCTAAAAAAGCTACGATAAATACTCTGGAAACATTTATTGAAAATTTTGAAAAGAGGAAACATGATATATTACAATTAAAAAAACTTGTAAATAATTACAATCCAGATAGATTAAATTTATCATATAAATTAGAAACAGTTATTAATGATTTTTTTGAAGAACTTGATTTTATTTCGATAGAAGTTAAAAAAATGTTTGAATTAAAAAATGAACTATCATTTTATTTAAACAAACAATCTTATTTATCTTCAACTGAAAAAAATGAGTGTTTAGAATTTTATAGTTCAATTGTAGAAGAATTTATAACCCCATATATAAAAACTTTTTTTGATCAATTTGAAAATAAAGAATTTAATTTTAAAAGTTCAAATATTTTATTTACTTTAAGTGATATAGAAAAATCAGATAAAATAAATGAAGATATTTTAAAAGTTATGTTGAAATATATAAAACAAAATAATATTTTTTTAAATAGAATTATTTCTAATTATATGATATATTCAATTGATTCTAATAAATTTAAAGAGGACGGAAATATATCTTTAAAACCTTTATTGAAAAATATAGAAAATTTAAGAAAAAAATATAATATCAATACTATAATTTTAGGAAGTAATGAAAACTTAAAAAAAGAAGATTTTAAAACTTTGTTGCTTTATACAAAAGATAATAATATTAAAATTATTACTAATAATTTAATTATAAATTTTCAAAAATTAAATAAAATAAACGCATTTATAAATTCATTATTAAAAAACAAAATGTTAGATAAAGGTATTTTGATAAAAAATTATTTTACTAATAGTGAAAAATTATATTCTTTTGATCTTTTAAAAATAAAAGATTTTTCTATTTCATATTTTACAAAATCTATATTAGGAAGTACTCCAATGACTTATAGAGAAAATATACATACTTGGAGAAAATATATATCTTTATATGATGATTTGTATGATAAAAAAGATTTTTCTATATCTATCCCAAAAATTGATATAAATGTTATTGATTTAGATATAAGTTCTAAAAATGAATTAAATAGTTTTGGATTTATAAGAAGAAAATTCAATACTGATTTTGGATTTAGTAAAAAAAATGATCAAGGTATAACAGTTGACGAAACAATGGATTTTTTTTGGTATTTGTTTCAAGAAAAAAATGTTGATTCTGATAATGTAATAGAAAACCATGAGAAAAGTAAATTCCTTTTAATGGACATTATTTTAAAATTATATAGAAATGAAGTTCCTTATTTAAATAATCCAATAGGAGAACAAATTGAAAGTTATAATGATTTTTCAAAAATATTTTTTGAAATAAAAAAATTAGAAGAAGAAATATTTGAAAAAGAATTTATGAAATTACATTTAATTTTATGGCTTTGCAAACCCTATAATATGTTACCTGATTGGAAAAATAAAGAAAGTTTGGGTTTTGATCAAGAAATTTATGATGTTATTGAAAAAATTGGGAAAACTAATTATGAACTTTTTATGTTTCAAGCTATAAAATTATATAGTTTATACAATGGAAAAGAAAATAATATTTCTGTTATTAAAAATTTATTATCAAATTCTATTGAATTATTTCTTAAAGAATTTAAAAATACTGTACAAGAAGGTCCTGAATATGGTGAAAGATGGGATGTTCTAACAATGAGAGTTGAAGAAGGTTATGCTATATTTGATCCAAATATTACAGAACATATTAATGATAGTTTATTAACCAAAATATCTGCTAGATTTGAAGAATTATTTAAAAAAGTTGATATATTGACAACAATAAATTTTGAATTAAATAAATTATTTAATTTTAAATCTCTTGACCAAGATTTTGATAAAATTATTAAAGGGGATATAACAGCTGAGGAACTTTTAGTAGATGAAGACAGTTATTCAAAAATTGTTAAATCAATAATTCAGATAAAATCAGATCCATTTTATCTTCAAATGATAGAAAATTATAAAGTAATCGCTTTTGATAAAAATGCTTCCTATCAAGGAAAAATTTTAACTACTAAAGAAAAGCAAGACATACTCAAAGAAATATTTGATATAAAATCTTATTATAAAAATAGCAACTTATCAAAATCACATGCAGATGAAATTTTATCTTGTAATGGAAAAGGAACTGATTATATTAAACAACTTATTGAAAATGAAGAAATTAAATTTTCTAAAGAAGAAAAGAAAATGATAGAATATATTTCAGAGGATAAAAAAATATTATCTCCTGGAAATAATTTTGAAAATAATGTTGTTTTTTATTTCAATAAAATTTATGAAATGATTTTGGAAAAAATTCAAAATTCACAAATTGACTTTGAAAAATTTAGTTATATTTTAGATAATTTATCAGCTGATTTAATAAATTCAGAAGATTTATTTCAACTTGAAAAAGTAGCTTTTTCTTATGAATCTATAATATATTCTAATTTAGATAGAAATTTTATTGTATTTGATAAATCAGATTTAAAATCTTTATATGATTTTGAATCAGATTTTTTATATAGATTTAATGATATTGAAGAAAATGATATTGAAAATTTTGCTGAAGTTTTAAAAAATATTATTAAAAATATAAAAGATAAAGGAAAATTTTATTTACCAGATTATTCAAATGAAAAACAATTTATATATTATTCCATATTAAAACTTTTTTCTAACCATTGGAAAACTATACAATCTAATTCTATATTGAGTGTTGCTAGTTCATTAAGTATTATTGAAAATAAACTTGAACTTGAATTAGTTCAAACAACTATTAAAGATATTTTATATAATACGAAATATCAGAGAGATAAGCTTATAGAATTAAATGAAAAAAGAAAGACAACAAATTTAACTGATTTTGAAAGTAATAGTAATAAAAAATTTTTACAATATTATATTTTCTCTTTAAAATCAATTGTGGAAAAAGGTTTTGAAAAGTTAGGAACTTTAAATTTTTTCAGGATACATAAACAAATTAATAATAGTATAGCTATTTCCAATGAAAAAACATTATTTGGTGTATTTAAAGATGTTTTAGTTAACTATTTAGCTGAAAAATATGATTTAACTTCTCTTAAAGACAATAGTTATACTTTATTATTATCTTTTGATAATTATTTATCCGATGATATACTAATAATATTTAAAAAACTCTCAGCTGCTATAAATAAAAATATTATTATTGGTGTAAGCGAAGACTTTGAACAAGAAAAAGTAACTAGTAATTGGCTTATATCTGAAGAACAAAGAGTATGTGAAATATATAAAGTTTTTTTAACTGAAAATTCTCCAAAAACAAATGAAAATAAATATGATTTGATTATAGAAGATAACAATTTAGTTGAAGGTGAAAATACGAAATTGATATTTAATGAGGAGTTGTTTGATATTAAATTAAAAAAATCCAATGCTCTTGTTAAAAATAGAATTATAGAATTGGACTTGTAGTATTTTAAAATATTTCAGGTTCTATTTCAAACCAACTTTTGACCGCATCATATGGTATTCTAACCTTAAGTTCTTTTGTTAGTCCACCAGGTTTTCTATTGGGTGTTGTAATATATCAAAAGTTTAATTACTCTGTAGCTTTAATAGCACTATTCCTATGAAAGATTTAAGTGATATTTACTTTCCAGATAAAAGAAAGATATATTTTGAAATTTACAATTAAAGATGCTCGTATAGAAGAAGCCTTCTTAAAAAAATTACTTCATTAGCCAATATGCTATAATTACTTTAAAATATACAAATAAGGAGTTTATCATGTACACAATTAAACTCGATGTGAATGATACAATTTTTGAGAAGGTGATGTTTTTTTTAAAAAATATTCCAGTTAAAAATATTAGTGTAGAAAAAATAGATGATATGGAGTCTAAAAAACGAAATGACATTGTAACCTTTTTTCAATCAAGTCCTATTGCAGGAGAAATCTCTTTAGAACGAGACTCTAGGACATATACTAATAGGGTTACTTTTTGAACTATCTATTAGACACAAACATTATTTCGGAACTTATTTCTAAAAATCCAAACAAAAAAGTTATAGATTTTATTTTGAGTTTGAATGAAGAAAAGTTATATCTTAGTGTCATAACTATTGGTGAAATTAAATCTGGTATCGAAAAACTTGATGATGGTCGAAAAAAAGAAAAGTTACTTCATTGGTTGGAAAATGATCTCTTAGTGAGGTTTCATAACAGAATTATTGATATAGATATTGAAGTTATGCTTCAATGGGGTGTGACTAATACGCAACTTAAAAAACTAGGAAAACCTTTGCCAATTATGGATTCTATAATCGGCTCAATAGCTCAAGCAAAGAATCTGATTTTACTTACAAGAAACGAGAATGATTTTAAAAATCTCGACATTAAAATAATAAATCCATTCAATTAATTTCTAACTATTGTTTTAATAAAATAATCATTTGGATTTTTGGGACTAGCGTAAAAATGAAGATGCAAATTAGTCCATTTTAGCCCAAAATATTGGGTTTTGGGGCGAAACACTTGTCAAAAGATTTGCATTCCATTATACACTTCATACCTGTTCAATCGCCCTTCCCAAGGTGTTAAAACTATCTCACCATCTCTCATTACTGCTTTAACTTATTTTATTTTTACAGCAGTACCTTCAATTAAAAATTGAATAGATGAGTGTGTGCTACCCTTTACATCTCGCTTACTTACAATACCCATAGTGGCAACAGAAGACATCATATCAAAATTAGTATTTGTAGTACCACTAACCATAACAATAGGTGTTGTTTTTACATTTATAATAGCATTAGCACCTAACTCTTTAGCAACAAGTGCTAATTCAATTTCTGCTTCAACTATATGTGTTTTAATACTTCGAATGCACTCTATTGGTTCAAAATTCATACCTATATTTTCAATATTATAAAATTTTATCTCTTTTTTTAATGTGTTGACTTCATTTAATGTTGAATCTGTTGGTTGTCCTGCCATTGTCTGTATTGCCTCTTTAAAAAATCCCATTTTCTTACCTCTTTTTTAATTTATACTTTTCGACCGAAACAATTATACTCAAATTATTCTGAAGTTAAACCGTTATCCCAAATAAATCCATAAAATAAAAACCCACCTAATATTCCCTAAAAAACACATTTTTTGAAAAAATAAAATGCCTAAATATGCACCAAAATTATCTCTTACATATTTTTACTCCAAAGTTACTACATTTTGAACTATTTTTACGAAATTTCCTTGTTTTTTGACAATAGTATATTGTTATTATATTTTGAAATGCACTGATTTTTAGATTTAAAGTAGTCATTCTAAACTCATCTCATAAGCTTTGTGCCTTATATTTTGAAGTAGTTTGGCAAACTCTTCATTAACCTTTAAAGTGATTTTTCTTGCATGTGTAACTACCTTTCCAGCGATATTATATAGCTT